>DATAMV010000170.1:0-3833 GCA_036266515.1 Candidatus Saccharimonadia bacterium | reverse complement strand
AGTGCCCCCGACGCGAAACAAGCGGTCACCAGCCCTGAGTTCATGCTCTATTCCTACCTCTCCGACCAGGACTGCTATCTCGCTGTCACAGGGTTACGGTCCGACGTCATCGAGAGGGAATTCCAGGACGAGGTGAGCAAGCTGCTGGCCGTGGCCTACGCCATGGAAGTGCAGGGGCACCTGCGGCCGTAAGGCCGACGGTTGGGCCCGGTCCGTCGCACGGACCGGGCCCACCAGCCCAAGTACAAATTATGCTATTATCAGCTAGTTCCATGCGGATGTGGTGGAATGGTAGACACGCTAGCCTTAGGAGCTAGTGGGGGAAACCCCGTGAAGGTTCAAGTCCTTTCATCCGCACCAAAATATTATTCTTATGCGAGTTGTTTGCCGTCCCACCCCGGCAAAAGCCCGTCGGCGGCCTTCTTGAAGGCCACGGTTTTGGCGGTTTTTTCCGCCGCGAGCAGCCGTTCGCGAAACACGTGAGCCTGTTTCTCGAGCATACCCGGAAATCTCAATTTACGGCGCGGCATATTAGACAACATGATTGCCTCCTGCCGGTTCAACCCGTCCCGGACGAGGAAAGAATTTTCCCACCAGAACGTAAGTGCTAAACGAACTAATGACCTCCTCTAGATCCAGCCGGACATGGTTCGGCACCACGATAAAGTATTTGGTCTTGGAGTGAACCCTTCCATATTCTTCAGTCGATAGCGAGATGGTTTCGGCACAGTCTTGGTCGTCGCATTCACAATGGAAGATCATAGCAGCGTGCTCCGAAATACGCTCCTTCCGATTGGCGCGCACCACCTTATCTAATCGTTCTTCATTTAATATCTTCGACCCAAATTCATTGAGTATTCGTTTTTCCATTGATACCTTCAGTGCCTCGGTTGGTAATTTGTCACTCATACCTACCTCTATTGTGACTAAGGCGCCGCTTAGCCAGAGCGTTAAATGCCCTGGAATAGGAATAGGTGCATCTAGCAGCTCAAACTAACAACACCTAATCTCCATGACGGATTAGCGAGGTGACTGACGCCATGTTTCTAGATATCCTCATCATCTCACGTTTAAGGCATGCGTGCCGAAAGTAATTACAAGAAACAGAGCAGCTCCGTTAGTGCGCCTCAATGCTTTGACGAAGTTGGTCTAACCATTGCATAATGTGTTCGAAAGAAAGAGCTTCAAGGGCACCAAGCAATTATTTCTTCGAGCCGCTATAGGCTAGTGCCCACCAGATGTCCAATGAAGGCCGTAATGGCCATAGCAGCGCCACCGCCTACAAACACGCGACTGGCTGCTCGGAGCCGGTGACCGCCGCCAATGTAGGCGCCGACCGCGCCCGAGAGTGCAAGCCCCGCCAGCGAAACACCCACAATCGCTATCCACGCCTGGCCGCCTTGGCCGGAAGTGAGAATGGTGGCTAAAATTGGCAGAATCGCACCAACCGAAAACGAAGCAGCCGATGCAAACGCGGCCTGCGCTGGGTTTGCTAAAGCCTCATGATCAATGCCGAGTTCATCTCTGAGATGGGCCGTCACCGCGTCGTGCTTATGCAGTTGTGTAGCAACCTCGCGCGCCAGCTTGGGCTCAAGACCTCGCCGCTCATAAATTGCCGCAAGCTCAGCCAACTCGGCTTTGGGATGTGATGAAATCGAGCGAGCTTCAATATCGATATCGGCGCGCTCCGAATCGCGCTGCGAGCTAACCGACACATATTCGCCAACGGCCATCGATGAGGCGCCGGCTACCAGGGCGGCAATCCCTGATACTAACACTGTAGTGGCCCCCGCCCGGGAAGCCGAGACACCAAGCATTAGACTGGCCGTTGACACAATTCCATCATTTACGCCCAGCACCACGGCCCTGAGCCAGTTTGAACGATGTGACTTATGTTCTTCCTCGGGATGTGGTGCGGGTAACTTTTTCATCACTTCAAGTATACGCCCCGAGAGGGGTGTGGCGGTGAGGTTTTCTATAGACAAAAAGTGTATAAAGTGCTATAATAAGCACTGCTCAGTCCGTACGAGACCCCTGGAGGGCACTCATGGGTACCACACCCAACCCCGACCCCGACCGTATCGGTCAGAGGACCTACCCGGCGCTGGCGATCTACGTCACGCGTTCGAACCTGCTGGTCATCTGCGTCGTCGACGTGGTGCTGGACGAGTCCGATGAGGACGAGAACGGCTCCGCTGGTGCGGAAGAGGTGAGGAGGGTCTGAGCCCTGCCCGCCGCCGACTCCGAGAAGGAGCCGGCGGCGGGCGCTCGCTTTTTAGGGGCATTGACTGCTTATGCTTATCTGATGATATGATCTGTGTATGGATGTTGAACCAACTGAAGCCGATCTAGACGACTCCCAGCTTGCTGCCGAGGCAGCCGCCGAGGGTCCTACCCTGCCCGAAACTACCGCCCCGCCCGCAGAGGTCCAGGTGGCCGCCGACAACGCCACCAATGCTGTCGCGGAATTGCTCAAAACAGATGAGGCCAAGGCTCACCCTGAAGAGGCCGAGCGCTTGCACCAACTCACCGACGCTCTGCGCAAAGCCGTAAAGAGTAATGAAACCACGCTGATCGAACTCAGCTTCATTGGCATCGAAGCCTTGCTGGACGGAATGAATCTGCCGCTCATGTTCGGCACTGTCATTACTGTAAAACTGGCGCTCATGGCCGGTAAGGTGGCCATGGCTGTCTACCACGACCACAAAGGACATCATCACCTTCACCGCAGGATGGCACACTAATGATTGAAGACCGCAACAGCCTCAACCGCCAACTCGACCGCGTCATTGCCGGCCTTGGCATTCACGAGCAAACGCTCCAAGCCGGCGCCCGGGCCCAGATTATGGCTTTCACGGTGGAGCGGGCCGTGTCCATGCTCATTCAAGAGGGCAAACTCACGGCCGATGAACAGGCCCAGTTTAAGGAAATCTTTGCCGGGAACGCCTTCGGCGATCCACGCTTGGTGGCATTGTTTGCCGCTCCCGAGCGCCAGCAAGCTCTCGAAAACGCCTTCGCCGAAGCCCTCGACATCGCCGTCAAAACCCTCAAGGCCTAGTTGTCGTCTTTAGCCCTATGCCTGGAGCTAAAGACGTGCTAGTCTAGTACCCTATGGAAACCAAGATCACCTCTACGACCGAAACCGAAGTACAATTCACCGTCACCTTGGACGAGAAAGTACTTTCAGAAATTAAAGCCGAGGTGCTCGACCACCTTCGCGGGCAGGTTAAAGCCGCCGGCTTCCGCCCCGGCAAGGCCCCCGACATGATCGTGGAGCGCGAGCTTGGTTCGGCAACGATCCAGGGCGATGTGCTCGACCACGCCGTCCAGCACACCTACCCGGACGCGGTAAAAGAACTAAAGCTTCAGGTGGTGTCGGCGCCGCGGGTGACGCTTGAGAAATTTGTGCCGTTCACCGAGCTAGAGTACAAGGTTACGGCCGAGCTAATGCCCAAAGTTAAGCTGGCTGATTACAAAAAGATCCGCATCAAGCGCGCCGCTATCAAGGTTGACCCGGCCGAGGTCGACCGCACCATCGAAGACCTGCGCCGCCGTGAAGCCACCCGTCTTGAGAGCGAGCAACCGGCCAAGAAGGGGGATGAGGTCAATTTTGACTTTGCCGGCACCAAAGGCGGCCAGCCCGTACCGGGCGCCACCGCCAAGAAGCAGACTCTGCGCCTCGGCTCTGGCCAGTTTATTCCGGGCTTCGAAGAGGAGCTGATAGGTCTCTCGGTCGGCGACGACAAAACCTTCGACATCCGCTTCCCGAAGGACTACCACGAAAAAACGCTGGCAGGTGAGGTTGTCACATTTGAAGTCAAAATCAATTCGGT
>DATAMV010000169.1:0-8045 GCA_036266515.1 Candidatus Saccharimonadia bacterium | reverse complement strand
GTGTTTAACCCGTCCGCAAAGTCGTGGCCAATCACTGCGATGGCAACTGCAATACCCACGGCCGTATTGACCTGGAACCCAAGGCCGATGCCCACACCGTCTAGGAAGCTGTGGCCACTGAGTGCGAGCGCGGATAAAACACCGATCTGAGGATGACGGTTTTTGCCATAGTGCTGCGCGTCGTGGGCATGGTGAATCAGCAGGGTCTTCTCGCTGATGTGGAAGAGCAAAAATCCGAGGGCAAAGGCGATCATGACGGGCGTGGTGGCCAGGTGATGGTCGCTAATAATGCCGAATGTTTCGGGCAGAATGTCGAACGCGATCACGCCGAGGATGACGCCGGCGGTAAAGCCGAGGATGCGGTGCGCGAGCCGATGATAGCGAATTCCGAGGAGGCCTCCGGCGAGAGTTGAGCCGAAGGTCGCAAGGGTCAAGAGAAATGGGGTCATGGACCGAGAATAATGCGTGGATGGTATTTTTGCAAAACTTTTGCAATTTTTGCTAATATTGCAGTATGAATGAAACAAATCACAAGCTGGCCACATTCTTGCGCGACCACGGTTATAGCGTGACCAGGCCCAGAAAGCTGGTGTTTCAAGAGCTCCGCAATGCTGAGTCTGTGACCATGGGCCAACTTTGGAAAAAGCTTTCGGATTCGCTCGACAGGGCCAGTATTTACCGCACCATTTCCCTGTTTGAGGAGTTGGGTATCGCCAAACGCGTAAATCTGGGGTGGAAGTATAAGGTCGAACTCAGTGGCGCCTTTGCCGAGCATCATCACCATATGACATGCACGGTGTGCGGTAAAATTACCGCGATTAATGAGGACTCCTTGGAGGACTTTATTGAGCAGCTTTCGAGCCGGAACGGGTTTGTGCCGTCTTCTCACCAGATTGAAATTTTGGGCCTGTGCCAGAATTGCGCTGGCTATGCCTCCTCTTCGTTCGCTAAAATGAGCGTATGAAGCAAATCTTTATCCTGGGAGCAAGTTCGGTGTATGGCGTTGGCGGGGCCGACGGTGGCTGGGCTGACATGGTTAAGCGCTACTACCACCACCGCATGTTTGATGAGGGTGGCATGGGTGAAAAGTTTGAGGTGTACAATTTCGCCAAGTCGGGCGCGACGATTGAATTTATCGAGCAGACGTTTCCGCAGCAGTTCAAGGATTATGGACGGGGGCAGGAGGCGGCCATATTCCTCTCCATCGGTGGCAATGACGCCAAAGCCGAGGGCGAGCCGGACCGCTTTGTGTCTACGCCTGAGGATTTTGGCGAAAAAGCCAAGCGGTTGCTTGTGTCGCTAAAGGAAGCTGCCGGGCAGGTTGTGGTGGTGAGTAACGGCTATGTAGACGAGGCCAAAACCAACCCCAAATCAAATCCGCTGACCGGCAGCCGGTCGTACTTTACGAACGAGCGGCGGCAGTTGTTTAACCAGACAACGGCGGGGGTGTGCCGGGAGCTGGGCATCCCGTTTGTGGGCATTGTTCCGGATATTGCCGAGTGGCAGGAGAAGTATTTGTACCGTGACGGCCTGCACCCAAACCAAGCCGGCCATGAGCTTATCTATGCTTCTCTAAAGCAGTACTTGGACTAGCGCGCTGGTTTGTGCGCAATGTGGGTGAGGAGGAGTATGATGGAGCCATGAAAACACAGTGGTCCGGCCAACAACTTGCGGTCGTAACAGTGCTGGTAGCGGCCGTAGCTGTGCTGGGCGGTTATTCGCTGTCTCTGAGTGGCCGCATCGGTAATAGCAAGCCGGCGGCGTCCATATCGCCTAGCCCGACGGCAGCCCCGGCGGCGTCGGCTTCGGGTTCCCCAGTCGCTTCTGCCAAACCCTCGCCCGCGACGCTGCCCTGCCATACGCAGGCTCTGAGTGCCACAGTGGCCACGGCCAATAGCGCCGCCGGGACGTCGTACCAAACCCTGACGCTGACTAATAAATCGAAAACCTCGTGTACGCTGGCCGGCTTCCCGGGCATCTCGCTGGTGGACGCAAGCGGTACGCAGCTGCCGCCGGCCGCTATCCGCAACGGCTCCTCGAACGGCACTCTCACGCTCACGCCCGGTGCCTCGGCCTACGCGGCCATTGGGTTTCCCAACCCGGGCAATTTTGATCCCGGTACGTGCAGCGCTGATTCTACAAGTATGATGATCTACCCGCCGGACGAAACTACCGCTTTTACCATTCCAGACGTCAAAAACGCCTGTCCCGGCTTCTCTACCACTGCCCTCAGTGCCTCCACTCCAGGTTAGGAATTCGCTGGTGCGTGGCGGCCAAAGACCTTATGCTGATAGGTAAGATTCAATAGGATTCATATGGCACGCGTAGAGAAGCAATCCGACGACCAGGATATTAACGAAGCCCCGGACCAGCCTGAGGAGAAGGATAAGGCCGAAACCGAGGCTGAGCCTGAAGCCGGGAAGATGGACAACGTGTCCGAGTATACCGATGAGTCCGAAAAGGACGATGAGAATGAAGGTTCTGAGAAAAACGAGCGGGTAGAGGAACCGGCCGAACCCAAAGGCGGTAATGTGTTCGTTCGTACGTGGCGTTGGATCCACGCGACCCGCAAACGCACAATTCTGACCGTCGCTGGGATAGTCGTGGTACTGGCCGCGGCCGTCATCGGCCTCACCGACCTGCGCTACGCCGTGCTCGGGGCGGTCCTGAAATCGAGCGTGACACTTCGGGTGGTGGACCAGACTTCATCCCTGCCGGTGCCGCACGCCAGCGTGGCCCTGGCCGGCCAAACTCAGTTTTCGGACAAGACGGGCGCTGCCACATTCACACATGTGAAGCCGGGCAAAACTACCGTAGTGGTGAGCCGGGCCGGCTATGCGACATTGAGCCAAAAGCAGACCATTGGGTTCGGCGATGTGTCGCTAGGTACCGTCAAGCTGAAGGCAACCGGTGTGCAAGTTGTGACGCAGGTTTCCAATGTACTGGCCGGTGGTAGCGTGGAGGGCGTTGAGGTGAAAGCCGGCGACGTCCAGGCGATTACCGATAAAACCGGCAAGGCCACACTGGCGTTCCCGCCGTCGGCCGTTGGCACGACCGTGAGCTTGGAATACTCGAGGGACGGATTCAATACACTGAAGAAATCGGTGCAGGTAACCGCGGGCGCGGCGCCCATTGCCGCCGCCATGGTAGCCGAAGGCAAGGTTTTCTATTTGTCTAACCGCAGTGGCAAGCTTGATCTTTACGAGAGTAACCTAGACGGCTCAGGGGCTGAGGTGGCCTTGGCCGGTACCGGCAATGAAACGCCCGAGACCGGTATTTTGCCAAATAGCGAAAATTCATCCTACATCGCGCTGGTGTCGGCCCGCGATGGCAAGCGCGACAGCTACGGCAACATCATCAGCGCTCTTTACATCTTTAATACGCTCAATCACCAGGCCACGAAAATTGAGAGTGACTATTCATTTGGCTACTACCGGGCGTGGGTCGGGAATACGCTGGTATACGAAAAACCCGGCGTCACCTGCCCGGATATTAAAGGCTATGACGCCGTAGCGCAGAAATCGACCGTGCTAGTGCCATCGGCGGGTAATGGCTGCCCCAAGATTCTCGCTCCTTACGATGACGGGTTCTTCTACTCAATTAGCAATACAAATTCGGATAAGGATGGCGTGTACTACGGTCAGATCGGCAAGGCCAGCAAGCATGTGGCTAGTACGCCGGCACAGAACATTGTGCGCAAGACCAAGGATGCGCTCCTCACTGAGTACTTTGTTTACACGCCGCAGTACACGACCGAATGGCAGAATATTGATCTGGAGGCACTCACTGCCACCAAGGTGGCGCAAGGACCGGCGGATACTTCCTCACGCACCTACAATGACTCCCCGAATGACAAGAAGTCGAGCTTCATCGAAGAGCGCGACGGCAAGACCGAGCTTTACCTCACAGACAGCGACGGCAGCAACGAAAAGAAGCTAACCTCGGTGGGTAACGTGAACCAGTATGTGAGTTGGATGGGCGACGACTATATCGTATTTAGCGTTTCCAAGAGCGACGAAAATGCGCTCTACGTGGTGGCAGTGAGCACTGGTAAAGTCAGCAAAGTCACCGACTTCTACCGCGCCAACCTCCGAACCTACGGCGGCGGCAGCAACCCCGCCTACTAGCGAGGGCGGCTAAAGGTTGTGCAGCAGGCCGAGAGCAGTCTTGGCCTGCTGTGAGGCATTGGCCACTTCCCCGCCGGGCTTGTTCATGTTCGTGGCCAGGGTGGTGAGCATGCGGTAGGCCGCAAAGATCTTGATAATTTGCGGATCTGAAACTTTTGTCATGTGTTCGAAGACCTGGTCGCGGGCGGCAGGTTGATCCATCAGCGAATACCACAGCCCCACGAGGTCCATGGTGCGGTCGCCATAGCCGGCTTGGTCCCAATCGAGTATGGCTGTAATGGTGGGGCCGGTGGCTAGCACCTGCGAGAGGTTGTACTCGCCATGCACCAGATCGGTGTTGCCGAGAGCCTTGCCGTCCAAGCCGAGCACCAAGCCCTCGATTTGGGCGGCTAGAGCTGAGGTTTCGGTCGAAAATTGCATGAGGTTACGAACGTAGCCGGAGTCACCGCGGAAGACTACGCCCATGGCAAACCACGACCAGTCCTGGCCCTGAACAGCGCTGATGGTTTGGCCTTTTTGCAGTTCGATCAGCTCCAGCAAGCGCTTGATGTGATCCGGAGTGGCGGCAGTGACGGCCTCGCCGGGCATAATGTCTTCGAGCCAAAACGTGCCGCTGCTAATGGCGTCGATGTACTGGTAGGTAGGCACGGGGTAGCCCATGGGGCGAAGGTGGTCGGTGGCGGCTTTGGCACGTTCGATCTGCGACCGCCACATGGGGTTGGCGCTGATCTTGAGCACTGCCTCCTTACCGTCGGCTGAGCTCACCCGGAAAGCACCCTGATTCTCACCGCCCGAGAACTGGCCGGCTACAGTGTAATGGGTAGACTTGGCAGCGTTGATGTAATCGAGAGCGGCTTCTGGAGTCATGATATTAGTATAGTACTGGGCCCCGGCACCGCAAAAGGTATGTTTTGGCTTTGCTTGCATAAATTACATAAAAATGGTAAAGTTCCCTCCATGACCGATTGGGTTAATGAAGATCACATGCGTTTGGCGCTCGATTTGGCGATGGCCTCCAAGGCCCGCGGCGAGTTTCCGTTTGGCGCCGTGATTACCCAAAACGGCCAGGTGGTGGCCGCCGCCGAAAACGGCGAGCACCGCAAGGCCGACGTGACGGCCCACGCCGAGATGATGGCGCTCAGCGAAGCTTCATGGAAGCTGGCGCGCCGCGACCTCAGCGATTGCGTCATTTACTCCTCAGCCGAACCTTGCCCTATGTGCTCGGCTGCTATCTTCCAATCCAATATTCCGCGCGTGGCGTTCGGTTTGTACCGCGACGACCTGCCCCACCTCTTCCGCCGGCGCAAAATCCGTATCGCGCAACTGGCCGAAGACTGGGACTACAAGCCGGAAGTGGTGGGCGGAATTTTGCGCGAGGAAGCCATAAAAGCCTTCGACGGAATTGAGAAACCATGGCGGGTCACCGGCGACCATCATGACGTGCAACATGCCGGGAAGAAATAGTTTAAACTAACGATATGATCCTTCTTGTAGTCATCGCACTACTGTTTATTTCAGCTCTGTTTTCCGGCCTTACACTCGGCCTCATGAGCCTCGGTCCGCACGAACTTAAGCGCAAAATGGCGCTAGGTGATGCCCGCGCCAAGCGGATTTACGCCGTGCGCAAACGCGGCAACCTGCTGCTGGTCACACTTTTGGTCGGCAATGTGGCTGCCATTTCGACGTTGTCGCTCTTTCTTGATTCTGTAACAAATGGCGTCATGGCCGGCATTTTGACAACGTTCTTGATCACGGTGTTTGGCGAAATTTTGCCTCAAGCGATTTTTTCGCGCTACGCCATGCTCCTGGGATCGCGCACGGCTTGGTTGGTTCACATCATTATCTTTATTTTTTACCCCGTAGCCGCTCCCCTAGCCTGGATTCTGGATAAGGCGCTGGGCGAGGAACTGCCAACCATGTATTCGCGCAAGGAGCTCATGGGCATCCTCGAAGAACACGGCGGCAGCACCCTCAAGAAAGATGAGGAACGAATTGCTCGCGGCGCGCTGACCTTTGGTGATAAAACCATCCGCCAGATCATGACGCCGCGTTCGATGGTAACGGGCATTGAGCAGGACAAAGTTCTGGACGCCAAAACTATCGAAGAGCTGCGCGTTTCGGGTTATTCGCGCTTTCCTGTATACGATGAATCGTTTGACCAAGTCACCGGCATTCTCTACTCGCAGCAGCTGATTGACCCTGCGATCCGCGGCAAAGCTGTGCTCGATGTGGCCAATAAGAACGTCTTCTTCGTGAATGAAGACGCGCGTCTTGACCATGCCCTGAATGCCTTCATTAAGACTAAGAACCACCTGTTTATGGTAGTAAACCAGTTCTCGGAATTTGTTGGCATCATCACGATTGAAGATGTGATTGAAGAGATTCTAGGTGTAGAGATTGTGGACGAATTCGACAAATACACCAATGTGCGCGCGGTCGCCGAAAAGACGGCTACACCAAGCACGCGCAAAAACGCACTATAATCTGGTGCATACGAGGGTAAAGATGGCACTGGATCGGAATATTGCAGAGCTGTGTGATAAGGCCATAGCGTCGCATGTATTCCCTGGTTGCCAGGTGAGTTACCGGCGGGGTGGGTCGTCGGGGAGCCTGGTCTTTGGACATCTCACCTACGAGCCGGATGCGGCGCCGGTGGTCAATGAAACGCTGTATGATGTGGCGTCAGTGACGAAGTCGATCCCGACCAGTTCGATCATCTTGAAACTGATCGAGGAGGGGAAATTGTCGCTCGATGATTATGCGGCGAAATACCTACCTGAGCTGACTGGGCCGGGTCACGAGGAGATTTTGGTCCGACACCTGCTCACCTTTACGGTGGCGTTTAAGCTTGGCGCGTCCATGGCCGAACTGGCGCAGCGCGATCCGGCTCAGTTGCTTACGGCTATCTTTCAGGCGCCGCTCGAGGACAGGCCTGGCCGCAGGTACGTCTATACCAACACGCCTTCTTTGCTTCTGGGTATGATTGCCGAGCGGGTGAGCGGCCGTACACTGGATGTGCTCGCCTGGGAGCGGCTATTTGGCCCGCTCGGCATGAGCCACACCACGTTTAAGCCGGTAATGAAAATTGGACCGGCCGAGGTCAACATCGCACCCACCGCCCGGGACTTCCGGACCGAAATTCGCGGTATTGTTCATGACCCGGGCGCGCGGGCCGTATTTAATAATGGCCAGATCCCCGGCCATGCCGGGCTCTTTAGCACCGCCGACGATTTGATGAAGTTTGCGAATATGCTACTAGCTAATGGCATGTTCGAGAGCCGCCGGTTCTTTACGCCTGAAACTATTGAGGCTATGCACACCAATCAGTTGGGGCCTGTAAGCCAGGACCAGACGGGTTTGGGGTGGTCGATCCGCAACCCCAACGTAATGGGGAAAAAAGTTAGCGAACAAGCGTTTGGCAAAACTGGGTTTACCGGCACGATGGTACTGATAGATCCGGCTAAGGATGCGGCATTCGTGATCCTTTCGAACCGTACGTATCCTGAAACGCCCGAATCATACGAGCCGATGCGGGCCGTGTGGCGCGATTTGGCTGATTTGGTATTTGGAGACTAGGACGACGCTCCTAGACCTGCACAGATTGGAGCGACATTTGAGGGATGGACTCAAAAGCTGCTAGGAGCCGGCGAAAGCTGGGGTCAATCAGCTTGTCGTAGGCCAGCGGCTCGAGCTTGGCAACCGGCATGGGACCAGGTTCGGCCGGCATCATGAGCCGCATCGGGCGGCGGGCCGGAACATAGAGCCGGCAGATAAAGCTTTGTTCGGGAATGGTTGTCATTGGGGATGCCTAGTATTTTCGGATGAGGCCGATGACAACGCCCTGGATCTCAATGGGTGTACCCGGCTCGATAATAATGGGGTCCATAGCCGCGTTTGAAGGTTGCAGACGAATATGGC
>DATAMV010000168.1:0-6500 GCA_036266515.1 Candidatus Saccharimonadia bacterium | reverse complement strand
CCGGTAGATCAATATAGTAGCCTGTTCCATTACATCTGGTGGACCGGCATTCCGAGCCCGTATGGGCCTTTGTGGCAGGCTCTCATGGTCGCAATTAATTTTGTGAGCGGCAACCAGCTGCTGACTGGAGTAATTATTCTCAAGATTGTGAACCTGGCAGGACTGGCCGGAGTGGTGTGGTATGTATATCGCATTTCGGGCAAGCAATGGCTGGCGTGGGTTGTGGCAGCCAATCCGGTGGTGCTGCTTAACTCTGTGGCAACGCCTCATACGGATATTGTGCTGGCTGCGTTGCTGCTCGGGGCGTATTACCAAAGCCGTACGTGGATGCGCGGCGGGCTTCTGGGGGCGGCCGGCCTCATTAAGCCTCACATGCTAGTGTTTTTGCCGTTTTTGGCCAAAACTTGGCGGGGTGTACTGGCGTTGGGTAGCGCGACTGTTTTGGCGCTTGGGGTTCTGCTTCTGGTGCTCAAGCCGGTGGTGGGTTTTGATTGGCTACCAATGCTAGCAGCGGGACAGGGTGGCGGCGTGCTGGGTATGGAGTCACTGCTTATGACCTGGCTTTTGCCAAAGGCCCCGCCTCACACGGTTTTTTTGGCTTCGTATGTGCTATTTGCTGCTTGCTATGGCGTGATCCTGTGGCTGTATTGCCGCCGCCGCCTGCGTCAAATGCCGGCTCTGGCCGCCGCCGGCCTCCTGGTCCCCCTTTGTCTTACGGGCGTTCTTTTGCCCTGGCATTTCGTGATACCAATTGTCCTGCTCCTGATCTGCGAAAGCCGGGCGCCGGTGTTGCTTGCTCTGGCCTTTACGGCGCTTGTGATGCGTTCAGCCCAGGCCGTGCCCCAGCTTCTGGCTATTCTGGCGCTGCTATGGGCAGCGTATGAACTGGGACGCTGGGTCTACCAGGGCGTGTCGAAACGTCCGCCCTGGGCGGTGAGGCTGGCAGAGAGCATAAAGCTGTAGTATAGTAGCCAGGTTCCGCCCAAAACCAACCGGTACGGAGAGGTACCCAAGTGGCTGAAGGGGCGGGTTTGCTAAACCTGTAGGGGGGAGCAATCCCCCGCGAGAGTTCGAATCTCTCCCTCTCCGCCAAAGTAAGACCCCGAATGCGTTTGCATCGGGGTTTTACTTTTGAGTGCAAATAAGCGTGCGTGATAGGATAAAAGTGCATGGATGTGTTGAATGCTGTTTTAGTGGTGGGGGTGCCAATCGTTCTGGCTACGGCTGGGGTGGTGTATTCGCGCCGGGGCGACCGGGCTGCCTCGATTGCGCGGCGGGCTGAGCTGTTCCGCGAACGCATGGCAAATTTTGACCGCTGGCAGAGTGACGCCGCTGGGCTAGCCGCTAGTTATTATGGTATCGAGAAACAGGATCCTCTGGCGCCGCTCTTGGTGCGCTCCGAATGGGTGCCGGCGCGGCCGGTACCGCTAGATGAGGTGAAGGTGCGTTTGGTGCCCGCCGGTCCGGTCGATGTCGCGCCCAAGGAGATGATGTATCTGCTGCCTTCCCGCACCAACGGCAAGCGTTTCCGGCATTTTAGCCACGCCATCCAAGAGCTCAAAGTCCGGCCGCCGGAAATGTTTCGTGACCTGCCGAGCTATGCATTGGAGGCGGCCGAGATGGAGGGCGGAGTTCCAGCCTTGAGCTTCTCGCTTGGCACGTACTTTGAATTTATTGATAACAGCGAGGCCCTGGGGTTTGAATTTGTGACCGTGGTAGGCCGGCGTAAGAAGGTTGAACTCAAGAAGCTGCGATACCGGGCGGGCTTGGGCGACCCCAAAGAGCTGGGAAGCCGCCGCATCATCAGCTCGATTAATGTGGTGACGGTACGCGTGGATTCCAAGACCAAGGCTTCGACGTTCTTTCTGCTGAAGCGCAGTGAGAAAGTGGCTTCTGAGAGCGGCCTATATGGCACTATCCCTGCGGGCATGTTCCAGCCGGCGAGCGCTGCGCCCACCGATATCAAGGACGACCTCGATTTATGGCGCACGATCCAGCGCGAATATAACGAAGAGTTCCTAGGTGCACCGGATGCGGTTGGCTCGAGTGGCACATCTATCGATTATGATCACGACGAGCCTTACCGGACCTTTCGGGAGGGCATCAAGACCGGTAAAATGCGCGGCTACTATATGGGCTTTGGCCTCGATCCACTGACTTTATCGGCTAAGCTATGCGCGGCCGTGGTATTTGACGGTGACTTTTTCGATAAAACATTCTCCGGCATGGTACACGAGAGTGAAGAAGGCGCTCTGGTAGCCAAGAAGAAAGATGGCCGGCTGGTGGGGCTGCCACTTACCAAAGAAACCATTGATGATTTTGAGGGTAATATCCGGATGGGCGCCGGCGCCGAGGCAGCGGTTCGGGCGACCTTACACCACCTTAATGACCTGGTGAAGTAGCGGCTCATGACCAAAGAAACCCTCCGCATCTTTTGGAAGGCTACTTGGAAGTACAAGGGATTGCTCGTTACCGGCCAGGCGGGGGCGTTTATTTGGGTTTTAACGTCAGACATCGGCGGACCGTTTATCGTAAGCCAGGCCATCAATAAGCTATCGCACACAGTACCGGGTGAACTCACTTTCGCGGCGTTCGTGCCGTTTTTGTGGGCATACGCCGGTATCCGCCTGGCCAACGTCGTGGCGTCACGCGTGATGATGCAGCCCTATATCCGCCTAGAGCCAAACGTGAGCCGCGATCTTGAGAACCTATGCTACCGGGCGCTGCAGGCGCATAGCCTCGGCTTCTTTGCCGACAATTTTGGTGGCGCTTTAGTCGCAAAAGTGACGCGGTTTGTGGGCTCATATCTGAAGATCATCGAGACAGCTAGCGGCGAGTTTGCCATGCTTATATACAGGTGCCTGGCCATTCTGACGGTGCTGGTATTTCTCAATGCTTGGGTGGCGCTGGCGTTTCTGATCTGGATCGTGGTGTTTAGCTGGTCGGTGATCCTAATGCACCGCCGCAACATTAAGCACGCCCACGCGGCCTCGGCTGCCCAGACGCTTGTGACCGCGCGACTGGCCGACATTATCGCCAACACGTTGACGGTACGGTCGTTCGCGCGCGGCCAGGAGGAGGCGAAAAGCTTTGCAGAACTTACCCAGAAGCGCCGCGACGCCCGGTTTAAGGCCTATTGGAACGGCGACAAAATTCGGCTCTACAAGAGTTGTGTGATTGGAGTCCTGAACCTCGCGGTCCTGGCATTGTCCGTACATTTTGCACTCCAGGGCCAGCTGGCGATTGGGTCGATCATCCTGATTCAGCTGTTTCTGACGCAGTTGGTAGGCCAACTATGGAACCTGGGCCGGTTTATGGACCGATTTGAGGAATCGCTGGCCGACTGCGAGGAGATGACCGAGATTATCCTGATGGCCAATGAGGTGACGGACCCGGCGCGGCCGGAAAAGAGCCGGATTTCGGCTGGGGCGATCGAGCTGCGCGACGTTACGTTTTCGTATCACGACGCGCGGGCCGACGAGGCGTTGCTGGATGGCTTGAGCATCAAAATTCCGGCTGGCCAGAAAGTTGGCTTGGTCGGGCCGTCCGGCGGCGGTAAAACTACACTTACCAAGCTGCTGCTGCGTTTTATGGACGTTGACGGCGGCGAAATCTTGATTGACGGCCAAAACATCGCCGCTATTACGCAGGACGATCTGCGGCGTGAAATTTCGTATGTTCCCCAGGAGCCATTGTTGTTTCATCGTACGATCTTTGAAAATATTGCTTATGGAAAGCCAAAATCTACACATGAAGAAGTGGTCGCTGTGGCGAAGCGGGCCCATGCGGATGAATTCATAAACGAGCTTCCCAACGGCTACGATACCATCGTGGGCGAGCGGGGCGTGAAGTTGTCTGGGGGCCAGCGCCAACGTGTGGCCATCGCCCGGGCTCTCCTCAAGGTCTCGCCGGTGTTAATTTTTGACGAGGCTACCAGCTCGCTCGATTCGGTGTCCGAGCGTTTCATCATTGAGGCAATGGATGAGCTTATGGCCCACCGTACGACCATTGTGGTGGCCCACCGGCTATCGACAATCCGCCGTCTCGACCGCATCTTGGTAGTGCGCAGTGGTGCCGTGGTAGAAGATGGCTCGCATGACGAGCTCTTGGCGAAAAAGGGGTTGTACGCTAAGCTGTGGGCGCATCAAACAGGAAACTTGCTCGGTGACAATGCCAATTAAGACGTTCTCGTATAATGGCCGGCTCCTACCCATCGAGCAGGCCCAGGTGCCGCTTTCGCTGGTGGAGTATAGCTATGGTTATGGGGTGTACGAAAATATTCGTTACGCCAACGGCATACTGTATTTTCTGGCTGACCACCTTGAGCGCCTGGCGGAATCGGCGCGGGTTATTGGGCTTGAGCACGAGTTTACGGCTGAGTTTGTCGCCAGTAGCGTGCGAGAGCTGGTGGCCGCGGCCCCGGACCATGCCTGCAACCTCAAGATCCTGCTGATTGGCGGGCGGACAGCGGCCGACGCCCAGCTATTTATCCTGGCCCTTAATCCCCTCTTTCCAGACCGCAAGCTCTATCGCGACGGCGCCGCGGTTATTACCCGGCGGTTTGAACGGGCATTCCCGCACGCCAAAACGCTCAACATGTTGCAGAGTTACCTGGCGTACCGAGACGCGGCCCGCGTCGGCGCTTACGATGCCCTTCTGATTAATCGTGCCGGCAATATTACTGAAGGCACGCGCACCAATTTCTTTGGCATCAAAGGTAAAACTATTGTTTCGCCGCCCGAAGACGAAATTCTGCTCGGCGTGACGCGCAAAGCAATGATTGTCGCGGCCGAAGCAGCCGGATTTAATCTGGAACAGCGCGATATCCCCGCGGATTCGCTCGGCTCCTATGACGGCGTGTTTATCACGAGCACGTCGTCCAAGATTGTGCCTATCCGTTCAATCGATGGCGATATGGTTAGCGAAAACGTGCCGGAAAATCTGCGCGAGCTGATGCGCGCCTTTGATGAATTTCTAGATTCCAGTCGTGGCGAACTCTAAGCCGCTTTTTTAAGCGCTTCGAGCTTGGCTAATTCACCCTTGAGGTTGTCGGCTAAAGCGGCTTTGGCCTCGGGCTCGAGGTCGTCGTAGATATCGACCCAGTAGTGCAGCTCGTCGGCATCTTCGCCGAGCTTAATAAGTTGGTCAATGATTTGAGTAAGTTCAGATTTGTCCATTATGCTGCCATCTCATCAACTTTATCTGGTTCGGATTCGGCGGTAGTGGTCCGGCCGTGCCGGTAATCGGTGGCCTTCTCTGCTCCCGTGCGGATCTTTTTGCTCAATGCGGTTTCGGCGCTATGTACCATTCCGGGATGTTTGGCCATAAATTCGGCGGTTGTGGCAAAGATCCTGGCCGTGCCCTCCATGGTGCCGCGGGCAGCGGCGCGCTCCCCTACGCTGGCGACAAGCTTCGTGCTTCGACCAACGAGAATTGTGCCTTGAGCGACTTCGCCGGCGCCGACGAAGTCTAAGGCAAATAAGCCCACTCCCAATGCGCCATGGACGACGCGTTGTCCGCCGGTCATCTTCTTGCCGTCCCAAGTTGTCCCAGCCATGGCCTCGGCGGCCATTTTGGCCGGCCCAGCGAAGGGTATCAGATTGAGGCCTTCGCTGACTGCGACTGAGCGCATCCCGCCTTCAAATACTCCCTTGAGGATGCCGCCGCGTTTTGCGCCGGCCTCGTTTATGACTTCTTGGGCCTCGGGGCCTACTTTGACCTCGGCACCTTCTTCGCCACCCTCGCCCAGGTCAAATCCGGCGATGAGATCGTTGACGTCGGAGGTGACATCGCCTTTCACATGCTCCACGATGGCCCCTTTGGCTTTGCGGCCAAGGTTCTTGATTTGATTGCGCAGGCCACCAACCTGCTCGCGGTCATCCTCGCCTAGGCCATCGAGCTTTGGCTCATCGCCGAGGGCCGTATTGGTGTCCAGTTCGATCTGGTCGGCCACGCGGTCGGCTTCTTCACCAAGTTCGGCGCTATAATCTACGGTTTCGGCGCCGGCCTCCGGACCTCGTACTTCTTCGACGGTTTGCTCGCCGCTGTCCTTAAATTCGTCTTCGGGCGTACTCATTCTTTGATCCCCTCAATGCGTTTTCTGATTTCTTCTGTTTGATCGGCTTGTCGCTTAGTGGCCAGCTGGCCGATCAGGCTTCGATACCGATCCATGAGGGTCGCCAGCTGTTGCTGGAAAGCCGCATAGATCTGCTCGATTTGGGACTTCTTTTGGTCGTATTGCTGCTTGTCCATAACACCATTGTAATGCTATTTGGCGGAGGGGGTGGGATTCGAACCCACGGAACCCTTGCGGGCTCTCCTGTTTTCAAGACAGGTGCACTCGGCCGCTATGCGACCCCTCCAGATGGGAAGTATTCATATATTGTACACGAGGGTGTGATTGCGCCATAATGCTTTGCAATGAGGGTTTTGTAAATGGCCGATGAGGTGAACGAGCAGACAGTTGAGCAGTCCCCAGAAGCCGGGATTGAGCCAGAGGT
>DATAMV010000167.1:0-2772 GCA_036266515.1 Candidatus Saccharimonadia bacterium | reverse complement strand
AGGTACCAGGTTTGGCCGACGTAGAGGTGGTTCGGGTTGCCGTCGAGCTCCACGATATAAACGCCGTAGGTGCGGCCTCCGGTAATATGCTCGGCGTGGGTGATGAGGTCAAAGCCAAATTCGAAATCGTCGCGGTGGCGGCTGAGGTAATCATCAAACACGTCGTACCGGTAGAGGCGCTGCGGCACGATCACGCCGGCTTCGGGATCAAATAAATAATCAATGAGCACCGGCCGGCGCGCAACATGGGCCGCGCGGATAAACGCGCCCAACTCTCTGTGCCAGATTTCGTCCGGCTCGTTAGTGCGGGTAATGGAGGCTGCGGCCGGCATTTAACGCTGGTCCAGCAAAAACCGTTCGATAACATGCTCAAGTGCGTGGTCCGTGGCGGCCGGCGCGATGTAGTCCGCTTGGTCTTTGAGTAGAATTTGCGCGTTCGCCACTGCTACTTTGAGGCCGGCCGCGTCAAAGATCGGCAGGTCATTGCCACTATCGCCCATGCCAATGGTTTCGGCCTGCGAGATGCCCGTGAGTTTGTGCCACTCTCGAATACCATTGGCCTTCGTGCCGTCTTTATGTGTGGTATGCAAATCAAACAAGTGCTCGCCATCCCATGAGGGCGTGAGGTGCGCTACGGTTGTGCCGAGCCCATTGACCCGCTTTACAATCTCGAGCGCTACGGCTTCAGGGATGGCGACGAGATACATATAACTCGCCTCGTCCGGGACATTCGTAACCTCTTTGATGTGCTGGCGCTGGTCATGGAAAGAGGCCATGAGAAAGCCGGTGTCGGAGCAGCTTTGGTAAATCTCAAGGACCTGCTCGCTCACGCCTTTTTCGAATGATTTTTCCCACAGCTTCTCGCCGGTTTTAGCATCAACGATGCGGGTACCGCCGGCGATAACACAGGGGGCGGTGAGGCCGAGGCTAGTAATAACCGGGCTGGCAAAAGACCAATCTCGGCCGGTAGCGCAAGCAATTTTGAACCCGCGGCGGATGGCCTCGGCTACGGCATGGCGGGTGCGATTGTCGATATCGCTGCCGTCGGAAGTGAGGCGCACAGCGGTACCGTCGAGGTCGGCAATTAAGGCTTTGTACATTCGCCCATTATACAACTGATTAGTTCGGCCACCAGCTGTGAGTAAATATGTCCTGTAGCGTCGCCGCAGCGGTATCGGGGGTGGCCGGCGCCGGCTGGTTGTAATCGGAGATGGTGTAAGGTGCCAGTGTGGCCGAGGCAATCGTGGAACCGTCGAAGGTCATTTGCAGAATCGTCCCCTGTTTGGTCTCATTGGCCCATTCTTGATCGAAGATAAAATTGCCTAGGCTATAGGTAATGAGGCGGTTGTGGTACCATTCCACGCCCTGGACCCAGTGCGGATGCGTGCCTAGGATTACATCAGCACCGGCATCGATGGCGCGATGGGCCACCTCACGCTGGTCGGCGTTGGCGTCGTGGGTGTACTCGGTGCCCCAGTGGTAGTACACGAGCACCACGTCGGCCTTGGCTTTGGCGGCGCGGATATCGGCCTCCATTTGTTTAACCTGGTCGTCATTTAGCGTTCCCCAGGGCGCCATGTCCAAGTAGCCCATGCCGGGATCATCCGGCCCGGCGGCGTGCGAACCCACGATCGAGGAATAGCCGAGCATAGCCACGCGCACGCCTTGTACGTCGCGGACGAGCGGCGTGCGGGCCTCGGTGTCATTGCGGCCGCCGCCGAAATGAGCGACGCCCAGGCTGTCTAGGGTGTTGATGGTGTCAATGTAGCCAGCGGCTCCGGCGTTGTAGGAATGATTGTTGGCCAGGTTAACGGCATCGATGCCGGCTGCTTTTAAGCCCGCCGCGCCGCGCGCCGGCGATACGAACGTCATGCCCTCCTGAGTGATGACGGCGCGGTCGTCCGAAAATGAACACTCCAGATCGGCCACGGTGAAATTGGGCCGTTGGAGCTCGGCCAGATAATTGGCAAACGGATGAATGGGGTCGCCGTATTGCAAAATCTTTTCATAGACATCGCGGCCAATGATGATATCGCCTAGCGCATCAAGCGTCCAGGTGGATGTTGCGAGAGCGCCCTTTATGGCAGTGGTGAAGTTGGCGGTAAGCGCCCGGGTAGTGGCATCCGAGCGGGTAATGGTCAGATAGGCGGTGGTTTTGGTGGTAGGACTTACAATGGTGCCGCCGCTGAGCTTTGCCGGCTGGCCGACGGTCTCGGTTCTCACGGGTATGCTACCGGCCTGTGGGTGGGCGGTGATCAGAAACGTAGCCTTGCCGCGATCGGTTTTGAGTGCGGTGGTGGCATTGGTATTGGCAAAAAAGCGGATCTTCTCGTCCAGATTGGGGAGACCCGGCTCCTCCCAATAGCTGAGGCGGTAGGCCTCCTTAGCCACAGTGTGATACGACCGGACAGCTGATACTCCGACCGCTGTGCCGGTCACTAAGACTACTGCCGAAGCAATTGCTAACTGAGGCAGTCGTCGTTTCATATTTTAAATTATACGTTAGTTTTCGGCGTCGTCGGAATCGTCAAGGTCGTCGAGCTCGGCAAAGTCGAGCCGTTCGTAGTACACCGGCGCGTCTACACCGGTTTGGTGCTTGAGGACAATTTCGTCAGCAATTTCCGGATCAAAGCCCAGCTGCGTAATTTGTTTGCTCTTATTAACGGGGTCGGCATTGGAAAATAGGATTTCCTCCAGCCGGCGCTCCTGTTGCAGGTGACTTCGAATAGTCATAGTTAGTGTTCCCTCCCACCTCTTATGTTGGTACAAGTA
>DATAMV010000166.1:0-5123 GCA_036266515.1 Candidatus Saccharimonadia bacterium | reverse complement strand
GCACCCTTTTCGACCGACTCTTTGACCTGGCGCTGAATGGTTTCAAACATTTTGTCGGTGGCCAGGGGGCCGATGTCGGTTTTGGCGTCAAGCGGGTCGCCGAGCACAAGTTTTTCAACGGCCGTTTTGAGCTTGGCGGTGAATTCTCCGGCCAGATTCTCGGCCACGATGAAGCGCTTGCCGGCGATGCAGCTTTGGCCGGCGTTAAATTGCATGCGAGCCGTCACGGCCGCGGATACAGCTGCATCGAGATCGGCGTCGGCCAGGACGATGAATGGGTCGCTGCCGCCGAGCTCGAGCACGGTCTTTTTGATGACCTCGCCTGCGGCCATCGCCACCTGCGAGCCGGCGCGTTCGCTACCGGTGAGTGTCACGGCCTTCACTCGCGGGTCCTGGATAATGGCTTTAACGCGCGGGGGCTCAACCACCATCATCTGGAACACGCCGTCGGGCAGGCCGGCTGCAGTGAAGGCCTCCACAATGGCTCTAGCGCTCATCTGGACGCTAATAGCATGCTTGAGCAGGCCGGTATTGCCGGCCATGATCGCCGGCGCCGCAAACCGGAACACCTGCCAGAATGGGAAGTTCCACGGCATAATCGCCAGGACCGGCCCGATTGGATCAAAACGGACGTAGCTTTCGGACGCATCGGTGGCCACGACCTCTGGTTTAAGGAATTTGGGCGCATTCTCGGCATAATAGTCGCAAGCGGTGGCAGATTTTTCGACCTCGGCTTCGGCTGCGGCCAGCGTTTTACCAACCTCGTCGGTAATAATGCGTGCCAATTTGGACTTATGCTCGCGCAAGTAAGCCGCGGTTTTCTTAATGATGGCCGCGCGCGCTTCAAAGCCGGTTTCACGCCAGCTTTCAAAGGCCGCTTGTGAACGGGCCAGTGTCTGCTCGATCTCAAGATCAGTAAACTCAGGGATCTCCTGAATTACCTCTTCGGTGGCTGGGTTGATGGAACGGATAAGCATGTGATTCTCCTGGCTAAACGGTAATGATCCTAGATTGCGTGCGGGCCTTGAGCGCCGGAGCATCCAGTTTTTGGTTTTCGCTGTAATCGATCGGTACGTCGATGATATGGATACCGCCGGTGCCGAGTGCCTGTTTGATGGTGGCCTTGAGACCGTCGGTATGCTGAATGCGGTGGCCGGTGGCGCCGAAACTCTCGGCCAGTTTTACGAAATCGGGGTTGGTGAAATCAAGCCCGAAGTCGGGCAAGTTCATGCCGGCCTGCTTCCATTTAATCATGCCGTAGCCGGAGTCATTAAGGATGATCACGACCAAGTCGAGCTTCAGACGCTGGGCGGTTTCAAGGTCCGCTAGATTCATCATGAAGCCGCCGTCCCCTACTACCGCCACGACTTGGCGGGTGGGCCTTAGCATTTTGGCGGCAATGGCGCCCGGTAGGCCCGCGCCCATGGTGGCCAGTGCGTTATCGAGCAGGAGCGTGTTGGGCTGGTAGGCCGGGTAGTTGCGGGCGAACCACAGCTTGTGCATGCCATTGTCGAGCGACACCACCGCATCGTCGGTGAGGACGGCGCGCAGGTCGCGCACCAGGCGCTGCGGCTTAACGGGGTTGGCGCCAGAGGTGCTTTGGTCGGCGGTGTCTTCGAGCATGAGCTTGCGCAGGCGCGGCACGTATTTGAAATCCCACTCCTGCGGATCAACGCGAGCCGTCACCGAACGCAGAGTGGCGGCGATATCGCCGACCACCTCGTAGTCCGGGCGCCAGACTTCATCGATGCCGGCCGGATAAAAGTTAATGTTCACAAACCGGCGCTCGGCGGCAGCAAACGCCGGCGGCTTCTCGATGTAGTCGTAGCCCACAGCCAGCACCAGATCGGACTGCGCCAGACCGCGGTGCACGAAGTCGTTGTCGCTAAAGGCAGCGGTGCCGAGGAAGGTCTCGAGCCGCTCGTCGGCCGAACCTTTGCCGAGCTGGGTGGTGATAAACGGAATACCGGTGCGCTCGATGAAGGCGTGGAGCTCTTCGCGCATGTCTTTGCGGTTGGCGCCCGCACCGAGGATCAAGACCGGCGATTTGGCCTGCTCGATAGCTTTTACGAGTTCTTTGATGGCCTCGGGACTAGCGACGGGCCGGTGCGGCACCTGCCATGCCGGAATCTCCATGTCGCTCTCCTCTTCGGCGATGTCTTCCGGCAGCTCGAGGTGGACGGCACCCGGCCGCTCGCCTTCGGCTATCCGCAGCGCATGGTGCACAAGCGTTGGCACACGATCGGCGCCCACAATCGTTTCAGTGAGTTTCGTAATAGGGCGCATCATGGAACAGACATCCACGATCTGGAACATGCCCTGCTTGCGTTTTTTGATGGGTTTTTGGCCGGTGATCACCAAAAGCGGCATGGCACCCAGCTGGGCATAAGCAACACCCGTCACGAGATTAGTCGCACCGGGACCGAGGGTGGACATGGCCACGCCGGTACGGCCCGTGAGGCGGCCAAATGTGGCGGCCATAAAGGTAGCGGCCTGCTCATCGCGGGTTACCACGAGCTTGATATTCGAATTACGAATTGACTCAACCATTGCCAAGTTTTCTTCGCCCGGGACCCCAAAAATATGGGTGATGCCGGCGGATTCAAGGCTTTTGATAAACAAGTCAGCTGCTTTCACAAACGCTCCTTTTTTGGTGATTTGCACGACTTCTACCAGACCGGCGCAATCCGCGTCAGCTGATATTCAATTTGACCGTTGTCGACAATAGCACACCTGCACAAAGAAGTAATGGGTGCCCAAAATTGAGATCATTGCAAAAAAGGCCCGGTGGGCCTATACTATTTTCTTTTATTCTGGAGCTCGTAACCGGTCTTTCCGGGGGCAAGTTTATAGATCACGTTTTTGCGCTCCACAACCACATCCCAGCCGCGTTTGGTCGCAATGTCGAAAAGCTCCTGGTTGGGGTTAAAGGCAATGGGGCGCTCAACCATTTCAAGCATTGGCACATCCGAGGCGGTGTCACCGACTGCGATGCTGCCCTCGAGAGACAAATTATACTTAGGAATTAATTCTTTTAGATTTTTGTCCTTTTGGTTGTAATTCCACACCGCCTCCCCAGTAAATATTCCGCCGCGGCTTTCGCAGTGGGTACCTACCCAGTAGTCAAAGTGGTATTTGCGCGCGAATGGCTCTACCACCTGCTCAAATGACCCCGACAAGGCAATCAGCGCATAGCCCTGCCGCTTGAGTGAGCGCAGAAGATCACGAGTATAAAAATAAACATGGTCGCCCGACCGAGCCATGACTGTGGCGGCGCTGCGCTTAACCGCGGCGACGCGCAGGCCTTTGAGATGAATCACAAAGGCTTCAACCAGCTTGAGTTCGTAATCCGAAAACGCCGACTTGCCACTGCGGCTACGCCAGTTTTCCAGATATGGAATGATGTCTTTAAGAAAATCCTGGGGCAGATCGCCGTTTTCAGCCAAGTCAAATACCAGCTCGTGGTAGAGCTGCCAGCGGAAAATCGTGCCGTCAATGTCGAATGCAGCAAATTTTTGTGGCTTCATATCCTTATTATATCTTATGTACCAAAAACACCCCGGCTGCGGGGTGTTGTATGGGGCGAAAGGTAGCTTAGCGCTTGGAGAACTGCGAAGCTTTACGGGCCTTCTTGAGACCGGGCTTCATGCGTTCTTTCTCGCGCGGATCGCGGGTGAGGAGGCCGGCCTTCTTAAGGGTTGGGCGTAGGTCCTCGCTCATGACATTGAGCGCGCGGGCGATAGCCAACCGGGCTGCTTCGGCCTGGCCCCGCTTGCCGCCACCGGAGACGTGCAGGCTGACACGCAGCTTCTGCTCCTGGCCGGCTGCCTTGATGGGCTGCTCAACCACGGTCATGAGGGCGTCATTGTTAAAGTAGGTGCTGGCCATCTGCTCGCGGACGACAATTTCGCCCTTGCCCGGGTACACGCGTGCGGTGGCAATAGCTTCTTTGCGGCGGCCGTTGGCGTAGTGGTAGTGCTGGGTAGATTCAGCCATTAGTTATCTCC
Organism: Candidatus Saccharimonadia bacterium; assembly: GCA_036266515.1. Taxonomy (GTDB): domain Bacteria; phylum Patescibacteriota; class Saccharimonadia; order UBA4664; family UBA4664; genus UBA5169. Next base: position 1,116 of record DATAMV010000166.1, on the reverse strand, counting down.
TAGGACTTTAGGGTTTTGACCAGCGTGCGGGTGCTCGGCGCCAGGGTAAACCTTGAGGCGGCGGAGGCGGTCATCCAGCAAGCGGTTCTTGGGCAGCATGCCGGCGACAGCCTTCTCGATGACCATGGCAGGGTTGCGCGTGATCATTTCGGCGAGGCTGGTCTCCTTGATGCCGCCCGGGTAACCCGAGTGGTGGTAGTACTTCTTGTCTTCAAGCTTAGCACCGGTTACGGCTACTTTGCTGGCGTTGATGACGACAATGTTATCGCCGGCGTCGAGGTGGGCACTAAAGCGCACCTTGTGCTTGCCGAGCAGATAAGTGGCGATCTGAGTGGCGAGACGGCCCAGGGTCTTACCCTCGGCGTCTACCAGGTACCAATCATGGGTCAGTTCAGATGGTTTGGGTGAATAGGTCTTAAGCATTGGTGGCCTCCGTGGCGGCGGCTTCAGCCTTCTTGGCCGGGGCTTTCTTGGTTACGGTTTTGGCCTTAGCTGGAGCCTTGGCGGCGGGAGCTTTGGCGGGCTTGATGTCGTTGAGAACGAGTTCGAGGCGAGCCATGGGGGCGTTGTCGCCGACGCGGTTCTCGAGCTTGATGATGCGGGTATAACCGCCCTGCCGACCTTCGAAGCCGGGCAGTAGCTCCTGGAGGAGTTTTTGGACGGCGTTTTCGGTGAGAAGTTCGCGACGAATGTTGCGGCCACCGGCAAGCGTGCCCTTCTTGGCGTAGGTTACGAGGCGCTCAAATACTGGAGCAGCTTCTTTGGCCTTGGGCAGAGTGGTAGTAATGGCTTCGTGAAGCACCAAAGAAGTGACCTGGCCACGCACGAGGGCGCGCCGGGGACCGGCCTCCATGGACAACTTACGACCAATATAAGCGTGACGATGCATGACTAGCCTACCTTCTCCGAATCGGTGAGACCGAGCTCAGCCATCTTCTCTTTGACTTCCTCGTAGGCCTTGGTGCCAAAGCCCTTGAGTTCGCGCAGTTCAGCGTCCGAGAGCTTAAACAGGTCCTTGACCGAGCGGATATCGTTGTTGATGAGGGCGTTGGTGGTACGCGGGCTCAAGTTGATCTCTTCGATGTTGATCTTACCAGCGCCGGAATCGGCAATGTC
>DATAMV010000165.1:0-9357 GCA_036266515.1 Candidatus Saccharimonadia bacterium | reverse complement strand
GTAGTTGCCATGGTGTACCGGTGCGGGCCTGTACCGAAAGGTAAAGCTCGGCGAACGTTGGGTTGAGGCCGGCGGCTCTGAGTTTGCCCTGGACGCTCTCGAGTGCTGCGTTGGGGGCGGGAGTCGCGGACGGGCTGGCGCTCGGCGTGGGGCTCGCGACGGGCGAGGGCCGCACTGCTGCGTCGGCTACGTCGTTTACGATAAAGGCGTCCTGGGCTTTGCGGTCGTAGGTGATGGCAAATTGCCCAAGATTGAGTAGGCCGGCTAGAGCCGAACTTGCGAGAATCGTAGTTTTGAGATTGATGGTCATAAGCAAAAGCGCCAGCTATCTGGGAGGGCATTATTCTGCACCCGTGCTTCGTATGAGTCAACCTTAAGCGGCTTCGCTCAAGCCTCGGTGGTTTATCTTGGGCGCGGTCCCTGGTATGATCACTCTCATGGAAGACTGCATTTTTTGTAAGATTGTCCGCGGCGAAACCGGCCAACTTATCTGGGAGAACGATATTGCGGTGGCCTTTAAGTCGATTAACCCGCTCGCGCCCGTCCACGTACTGGTGGTGCCCAAGCGCCACGTTAAGAACCTAGACGCTCTCGACGACCCGGAACTCGCCGGTCAGTTGCTGATGGCGGTGCGTGAAGTTATTAAGATGCTCGGACTCGTGGAGCAGAATAAGATTCTGATTCACGGCTTGGAAATCGATCACCTGCATATGCACATCATGAGCGACGAACGCTACAAGGGTGCTCGGGCCGAGAAAACGACTAAATAACCGCTAGAATCATTGCCTCCGAGCTCAAAATCTGGTAGGCTATCTTAGCAATTGTTAATGATGTTCCGAACGCCAAGCCGAAAGGAGGTGATTAGATGCTACAAGTTACTCGTAAAGACGACAAAGAGTCGTTGGAAAACATGATCCGGCGCTTCAACAAGAAAGTGCAGCAGTCGGGCGTGCTGGGTATTGCCCGCCGCGGTAAGTATTTCGAAAAGGATCTTACCAAGCGCGCACAGCGTGAAATCGCCATCCGCAAATCGGCCCGTAAGGCCGCCAAGGCTAAAGCCTACCTGGGGCGCTAAGTCTCAACCAACCTTCAAATCCCCCTGCAATGGGGGATTTTGGTGTTACGTTCGCCACAGGACTACAATGTCCTATAGGACAACTGGGATAACCAAATGAAAATTTCCGAACAATTAACTGAAGATATGAAAACCAGCATGCGCGAGGGTAACTCCGAGCGGACTGGTGTGCTGCGGCTACTGCGCGGGGCGCTTAAAAACGAGCAGATCAAGGTGGGCCATGAGCTCGACGACGCCGAAGAGCTTAAGGTGCTTCAGCGCGAAGCCAAGCAGCGCCGCGACTCGATCGAGGCGTACCAGAGTGCCGGCCGGGCTGAGCTGGTTGCTACCGAGCAGGGCGAACTGGACATTATTACTACGTACCTGCCCGAAGCCATGAGTGAGGACGAACTCAAGAAGGTGGTTGATCAGGTGGTGACCGAAATGGGCGCCGATATGAGCAAAATGGGCCAGGTGATCGGTGCGGTGATGAAGCAGGTGGGCGCCAAGGCCGAAGGTGGCACGGTATCCCGCTTGGTGCGCGAGAGGCTCGCGGCATGAGCAAATCGCCGGACGACGAGTTCATGGGCGACGACCACGCCCTGCGCGTACATCCTGATACCCATCCCAACTTCTGGAACTCGTTCCTGCATGCCGTTCATGGCGTGCGCCACGTTATTAAACACGAGCGCAACGCCCGCATTCACCTTGGCTTTGCTGTGGCGGCCTTTTTGCTGGGTCTTTTGGTAAAGCTTTCGGATGTGGAGCTGGCAGCCGTGTTTTTTGCTGTTATTTTGGTATTTTTGGCGGAGATGTTTAACACCGCGATCGAGCGTTCGCTTGATCTGATTGATATCCACGAAAATGCGCGTATTAAAACAATTAAAGACATGGCGGCGGGGGCAGTGCTGGTGGCAGCGACGGCCGCGGTGGTAATCGGGGTGCCGATCTTCGTGCCCCATATTTTGGAGTATATATGGCCAAGCTAATTGTTCTCATGGGTCCGACGGGCGCCGGTAAATCGGTTCAGGGTGACTATTTGGCGCAGGAACTGGGTGGGGTTCACCTCTCTAGCGGCAACCTGCTGCGCCAAGATCCCGAGGCGGCCAAGATGATCGCAAATGGCAAACTGGCGCCGGCGCACGAGGTAGAGCGGATTGTGGGCGAGGCGATTGCCGAGGTGCCGGCCGAAAAGCCGGTGATCCTGGACGGCTTCCCGCGTACCGACAGCAATCTGCAATGGATGGACCGTGAGCTGCCGAAGATGAACCGGCCGGTGACGGATGTGGTGCTAATTGAGCTTGATGCTGAGACGATCGTGAAGCGGCTCGGCGACCGCGCCCGTCCCGACGACACGCCCGAGGCTATCCAAATGAAGCTCGATGAATACGAGCGCAATACCCAGCCGGTCGTGGACCACTACGAGGGTTTGGGTGTACTCAAGCGCGTCGACGGCCGCGGCACTAAAGACGAGGTACGTGACCTGGTGAGGTCGGCCCTATCATGATGAATCAGATAAAGACCCCGGACGAAATCCGGCACTTGCGGGAGAGTGGCGGGATTTTGGCCGAGGTGCTGCGGCGGCTGTCGGCGGCCCTGGAGCCGGGCCAGACCACGGGGTTTTTGGGCGACATGGCCGCCCGGGAGCTGGCGGCGCTTGGCGGCAAGCCGGCGTTTTTGGGCTACCATGAGGACCGGCATACGCCGCCGTTTCCATCGACGATTTGCATTTCGGTGAATGACGAAGTGGTGCATGGGATCCCTGGGTCGCGTGTAATTGAGGCCGGCGACTTGGTGGGCTTGGACTTTGGCGTGACGGTTGGCGGCATGATCACTGACGGCGCCGTGACCGTGGTAGCCGGCGGCAAGCCGACACCCGCGCAAGAGCGGCTACTCACCGCGACCAAGCAGGCGCTCGACCGCGGCATCGCGCAGGTGCATGGCGGGGCCCGTACCGGTGATATTTCGGCCGCGATTGAAAAGCGGCTGCGGGCCGATAACCTCGGCGTGATTGAAGAGCTGAGCGGCCATGGTGTGGGTCACCGCGTGCATGAGGACCCCCTGATCTTAAACTACGGCACGGCCGGTACCGGCGCTCGTCTCAAGACTGGCATGTCGATTGCGATTGAGCCCATGGCAACCCTAGGTGGCCGGGACATCTTTGTTGATCAAGACGGTTGGACGATCCTCACGAGCGACGGCAGCCTCAGCGCCCAGTTTGAGCACACAGTACTCATCACGGACGAAGGTTGTGAAGTCTTGACGAAGTAACTTGAGTAAATAAAGTATTCAATTCCAGATTTGGCTCTTCCAATAACAAAAGCCGGAATGGACTGAAACTCAAAGTTGCTCATTATTGCACACTCTGGCCCATAAGAACTATAATATGACCCATAGGGAGCCTCCGGACTAGTGGCCGCAAAAACCGTTGAACAAATCTACGTTGGACTTGATATAGGAAGCACCAAAGTTTGCTGTATCGTCGGCTTGCACGAGGAAGGTGCAGCACTGCCGAGCGTTATCGGCGTTGGTACCGCTCCTACCAGCGGCATGCGCAAAGGCGTGGTGGTGGACGTAGAGGAAACGGTGTCGGCAATTACCGCAGCGGTTGATGAGGCCGAGCGGATTTCGGGCGTGGCTATCGACCAGGCCACCATTTCAATTGACGGCGCCCACGTGGCGAGTCAGAACTCCAAGGGCGTGATCGCGGTGGGCCGCGCTGACCAAGAAATTATGGTAGAGGACTTAATGCGGGTGGAAGAGGCGGCTACCGCTATTCAGATGCCGCCAAACCGCGAGATCATTCAAGTATTCCCGCGTTCGTACTCGGTGGATAGCCAGACCAATGTGAAAGACCCCGTGGGCATGCACGGCGTGCGTTTGGAAGTCGAGTCACACATTATTACTGGTTCGGTGCCGGCGATTAAGAATCTGGACCGCAGTATTCACCAGGCCGGGATCGCAATTTCGGGCCAGGTACTGGTGCCGTTGGCGTCTGCCCGGGCAGTACTAACCAAGCGGCAGAAGGAGCTAGGCGTAGCGCTCATTGATATTGGTGGCGGTACGACGGGTGTGGCTGTATATGAAGAGGGCGACATTTTGTACTCCAGCGTGCTTCCGGTGGGGGCTGGCCACATAACGAATGACCTAGCGATCGGCCTCAAGACGAGTGTGGATACGGCCGAGAAGATTAAGCTCAAGTATGTGCGGGCTCACACCAGCAAGGCCAACTTGACTGAGAAGATTCGGATTGAGGAGCTTGAGGGTGAAGACAACGTGGTGACCCGGCGCGAGCTGCAAAACATTGCCGGCGCCCGCCTGGAAGAGATCTTCCACCTGGTGCGCTTGGAGCTGCGCAAGGTCGGCAAAGACCTGATGCTGCCGGGCGGCGTGGTGCTCACGGGCGGCGGCGCCAAGATGGCCGGCATTGAAGAGCTGGCCAAGGAAGCGCTAGCGCTGCCGGTATCGGTTGGCAAGCCCGAAGGCTTCAGCGGGATCGTCGATCGGATCAATGACCCGGCGTTCGCGGCACCTGTGGGACTGATGCTCGAGAATATGACGCACTCCGAGGTGGTACCGGTGGCCGGCGCGAAGATCGGCGAAACGGTCAATCGCATTAAGAAAACGCTCCGCAATCTCCTGCCGTAGGGCAGAATGCATAAAATTGTGGAAAACTTTGTTTTTTAGAATGTTTGTAGCGGGTTAAAAATGGCCCGCTTTTTCATTTTTTGAACGTCCGTTTTAAGGCAAAAAACCGTATAATCGAACAGTTAATTTATTCGTTTGCAAAGAGGTTTTTGACCTGAATAAGTTATTTGCATTCATTGAACACCCGCGCTATAGTCAGGCTTGTACTCATGCGCTAAGTGCGCACGGTAGATGTTGGTAACGGAGCACACAGCATGGCAGAAATATTGCCCGAAGTAGATACGTCCGCGCGAATCAAAGTTATTGGTGTGGGTGGGGGCGGCAACTCGGCCGTCAACCGCATGATTCAGGCCAGGTTACTTGGTGTAGAGTTCGTGACGATTAATACTGATGCCCAGGCGTTGCTCCACGCCAAAGCCGGCAGCAAGATTCACATTGGACGCGAGACTACGCGGGGACTCGGTGCGGGTGCTGATCCCGAAGTGGGCCGCCGGGCGGCAGAAGAGAGCGAAAAGGAGATCTACGAAGCCGTTAAGGGCGCCGATATGATTTTCATTACTCTGGGTGAGGGTGGCGGTACTGGTACCGGCGCAGCTCCACTAATTGCTGCGGCTGGCCGGGAGGCTGGGGCGCTCGTGGTAGCCATTGTGACCAAGCCGTTTACCTTTGAGGGCGAGCGCCGCCGCCGGAGCGCTGAGGCTGGCATTGTGGAGCTCAAAGACCAGGTCGACACGCTCATTACCATCCCAAATGACCGGTTGCTCCAGATGATTGACCGTAAGACGAGCTTGGTGGATGCGTTTGGCATCGTGGACGAGGTGCTGCAGCAGGGTGTGCAGGGTATTTCGAGTTTGATTACCGTTCATGGTCTCATTAACCTCGACTTTGCCGATGTGAAAGCCATTATGAGCAATGCTGGATCGGCGCTCATGGGTATTGGCCGGGCGAGCGGCGACAACCGCGCGGTGGAAGCAGCGCGTCAGGCGATCGACAGTCCGCTGCTTGAAACCAGCATTGAGGGTGCGCGCGGAGTGCTGTTTAACATCACCGGTGGCCGCAACATGACCATGCACGAGATCGACGAGGCAGCCAAGACCGTGACTGACGCTGTGGATCCGGACGCCAACATTATCTTCGGTGCCGTGCTTGATGAAAACATGGATGACGATCTGCAGATCACGGTGGTGGCGACGGGCTTTGATTCGACCCGGCGCGTAGTGCGCGATCTGGGCCACCACGACCATGGCAGCCACCACGACGTGCCGGTGCGAACCGCCGCGCCGGTGTACCGCGCGCCCGAGCCGGAGCCTGAACCCGAGCCGGAACCAGTGCTGCCATACACGCCGCCGGTGGTGCCGGCGCCGCGGCAGCCGTTTATCAACGAAAAACCGCAGACGGACATGGAGCCCGAGGTGGTGCCGATTGAGCGCCCCCATGTGGAACCCGCGCCGCCGCGCCGGTTTGCCCCGCTGGCCTCGATTGAACCGACCGAAACCGATGAAGAGCCCCGCTACACGGCCTCGGCCGAGAGTGAGCCGGCCTACGACGACAAGATTGAGGACGCACCGGTGCGCCACATTCGCACGGCCGATCCAGATGTAGCCGGCATGCCGCTCGACGATGACGCACTCGATGTGCCGGCCTTCATTCGCCGTAAAGTCGAGTAAAATCGCCATTGATTTTTTAAATCGTTAGTGCAGTCTTGCGCCGCCCGGCACCGGCTACTAGAGTGTGTTATACCGGTCCGGGACACTAGAGGAGGGTGCTAGTGTGCCGGGCTTCGTGCGTGCGGGCATCCCGCTAATGCTATAATAAGCAGCATGAAAGCCTATATTCTGTACAACAAGCAAACGCCGGGCGAGGGCCAGGCTACTGATATGGCGGGACGCCTGGAACGCGAGCAAGTGGAGGTGGAGCAGCTGGATGCCGACAGCCCGCGCGGCGTCCAATTCGCCGAGCACTACGACATTATGGCGCGGCCGGCCGTGGTTTTGGCCTCAGATGACGGCACACCAGTCCAGGTGTGGCAGGGCGAAGAGGGCTGGCCGCCGCCGTCCGAAGTGGCGTATTTAGCGCACCAATAGCCGGCTACTGTGATAGCATAAAGGCATGATCGTGCCCGTGGTGGTCACATTTATCGAACTATTCGTGCCGGCCTTTTCGGCTGTGCTGGTGCTTCGGGTGGTGCTGAGTTATCTGATGCGGCCCGAAACGCCAGTGATGATGTTTTTGGCGAGTTTAACCGAGCCGGTGCTTGGTCCGATCCGGAAGATTATCCCCGCGAGCGGCGGGATTGATTTTGCACCGTTGGTGGCGCTGCTACTGTTACAGCTTTTGCAGTACGCGGTGTTTGCGCTCCTAACGTAGCGGCGAGTGCCGTGAGCAGGCGGGCGTTTTCGGCCGGGCGGCCCACGGTGATCCGCAGATGGTCGGGCAGGCCGTAGCCGCCGAGCGGCCGGGTAATGACACCGCGCTCAAGCAGCCGTTCGTAGGTGGTGGCTGCGTCCGGGATGTGGGCGGTGAGGAAGTTGCCCGCCGAAGGAATGAAGCTGATGCCCAGCTGGCGCAGACCGGCCTCGAGGCCGCGGCGGCCGCGGCGGTTGCGTTCTGAGCTAAGGCGTACATAGGCCTGATCGGCGAGGGCCGCGACGGCCGCCGATAGTGCGAGCGTCCCGGTATTAAACGGCTGCCGGACGCGGTTTAGGAGTCCCGCCACGGTCGGATGGGCCAGCGCGTAGCCGATCCGCAGTCCCGCCAGGCCGTACACCTTGGAGAAGGTCCGGGTAATGATGAGGTTGGGATGAGTGGCGATCCACGCAGGAGTGTTGGTTTGAGCGGCTGGATCCAGGTATTCGAAGTAGGCCTCGTCTAGCACCACAATCACGTGCTCCGGCACCTGCTCGATGAAACTCTTTAGCTCGGGGTATGGGATAAACGTGCCGGTGGGGTTGTTGGGATTGGCAAGCCACACCACGCGGGTGCGCGGCGTAATAGCCGAAAGCATGCCCGCCAGATCATGGCCGAAGCCCGGAGTGGCCGGCACTACAATATTGCGCGCGCCGGTGCTTTGAGTGACGATTTGGTAGATGGCAAAGGCGTATTGAGACGACACGGCTTCGTCGCCGGGCGCGAGGAATGTGCGCGCGACTAGGTCGAGTACGTCATTGGAACCGTTGCCCACCACGACTTGGGTGGGTGCGAGCCCGGTGTGCACCGCCAGCGCCTGGGTGAGCACGTGCGGGTCGGGGTAGCGATGGCCTTCACCCGCGCTGGCGCGCAGTACGGCCCGTACCCGCGGGCTCATGCCGTAGGGGTTTTCGTTGGACGCGATCTTCACGATATCTCCGGCAGAGAGGCCGGAGCGTCTGGCGAGGGCCTCAACCGGTAGACCCGGTAGGTAGGGGACGAGACCTTCGATGTATAGGTTTGGCTTTGGGGTAGGCATTAATTGATCCTCGCCTGTGGGTATGAACCTAGGATTTTTATATGGGTAGCGGCTTTTTCAAGATCAGCTAGGGTGGCTTGGACGGACGTGTCGGCCTGGTGGCCTTCGATATCGATGTGGAACACGTAGTCCCAGTTGTTGTCGCGGGAGGGCCGGGCCTCGAGCATGGTCATGTTGACGTCGTGGCGGGCCAGGCAATCGAGCAGGCGATAGAGGGCGCCGGGCCGGTTGGGGGTTACGCATATCAGCGATGTTTTGTCGCGGCCGGTGGGTGTGGGGGTGGCGGTGCCGAGCACGAGGAAGCGGGTGGTGTTGGTGGCGGCGTCTTCGATATTGACGGCCAGGATGGGCAGGTGGTACAGCGTGGCGGCCGACTCGCCGGCAATGGCTGCGGCCGTAGGCTCTCCGGCGGCCAGCCGTGCGGCCTCGGCGTTGCTCGATACCGGCCGGCGGGTGGCATGCGGGAGGTTGCGGGTGAGCCATTGCTCGCATTGGGCCAGTGCCTGCGGGTGAGCCATTACTTCGGTGACGGCCGCCAGCGTCGGCGCATCGGTCAGCAATTGGTGGTGAATGGGCAAAAGCAGTTCACCGGTGATGAGAAGCGGCGTTTGGCGCAGCAGGTCGAGCGTGAGATTAACGGTGCCCTCGAGCGAGTTTTCGATCGGTACCACAGCCAGGCCCGTAGTGCCTTTCTCGGCGGCGCGAACAACCTCAGTGAGGTTGGCCTGCGGCACGAGCTGGGCGTTTTCGCCAAACGCTTGGCGAGCCGCGCTTTCCGAGTACGTGCCGGCCGGGCCAAGGTACGCCACCGTGGTGGTTTGCTCGAGGTTGCGGCAAGCAGCAATGATTTCGCGGTAGATTGCCCTTATGCTGTTAGGCGGCAGGGCGCCGGGGTTTTCGCGGGTCATGCGCTCGAGAATCTGGGCTTCGCGGCCGGGGTGGTAAATATTGGTGCCTTTCTTAACGTGCGCTACAGCCTGGGCGGCCTTGGAACGCTTGGCAAGCAGCGCTAGAATTTGGTCGTCAATGTGGTCGATGTCTGTGCGGAGATCTTCGAGCGTCGGTGATTTGGCAGTCACGGAATTGGTCCTTTAGTTCGTTGATATAAAAAATCCGCCTGGCGGCGGTAAGTGGCTGGGACTTAGTTTTGGCTTAGCAAACAAACCGCCGCGAGGGATGGGTGGTAAATGCGTAAGCTGCAAACTGGCTG
>DATAMV010000164.1:0-4318 GCA_036266515.1 Candidatus Saccharimonadia bacterium | reverse complement strand
GGCGTGGACCGGCTCGTGGACGTGCTACCCGATCATTTCGACCTGACGATCCTGGTGGATACCGGCGGCGCCCAGCAGGTCCAGCGCACCCTCGAAAAACATCAGGGCCGCCTCGCCGCCAAACCGTTTGTAATCATCGATCATCACGCCAGTCGCGAGCCTCTGCCATTCACCACTCACGACGTCATCGACGCTGGGGCCGGCGCTACCGGCGAACTGCTAGTCAAAATCGCCGGCCTGCTCGGATGGAACATCAACGCCGAAGCCGCCGGCCTCATGGTAGCCGCCATCATGAGTGATACGCTCGGCCTCACCACTCCCAGCGCCACGCCGGCCACCATCCACACGGTTGCCGACCTGGCCGACCTCGGCGCCGATCTGTACGCCATCAATCAGGCCCGCCTGGAAGCTGGCGCACTCGACCAAGACGTGTTCACTCTCAAAGGCCGGCTCCTGCAAGACGTAGAATTCCTGATTGATGGTAAGCTCGCTCTGCTCACGGTCGACCAGGCCACCCTCAAGGAGTTTGCTAAGCGCTACGATCCCGCCGCCCTGGTGGTCTTCGATATGCAGCACGTGCGCGGCGTTGAGCTAGCCGTCGTGATTCGCGATTACCACCCCAAGGTCAAGCTCAGCCTCCGCGCCAACCGGCCGGTAGCAGCGGAGGTCGCCAAAGCTTTTGGCGGAGGCGGCCACCCGCAGGCCTCGGGCGCAACCATTGAATCCGGCGACCCAGCCGAGATTCGCGAACGCGTCATTGCCGAAGCCGCCAGGCAACTAAACTAGCTGGTAGACGGTTTCCGTAACCAGCACAGGTTCCCATGGCACAAGCCTGGGAGTAAGCGGTCCGCGGCTCAAGTCCACCTCCCGGCAGGTCACATACCGTGGCCCCATCGGTGCGTCGTGAAGCGGTTTATTCAAACCCCGCCGGCGTGCCCATATCGCCTGCATCGCCGTACGCTGCGACCTCGGCACTGCCCGCGCATCCTCGCCGCCAGCGTATTCGGCCGTATCAAGCTCGGCCGTGTGCTCGTGCAGGCTCGTGCGGCCATAAATTCCGGGGGCAATCTCGCCGTCGAGCTCAGGCACAGCCATATGTGATGGAATGTTAGCGTGGCTAAACTCATGGACAGCTACGAGCTCCAAATCGCCCGCTGTGACACTGTATTTGGGCGCACCGGGCCCCTCCCTGGGCTCACCCTCCTGATAGTACTGGTCATCTTCATCCTCATCCGGCCCCAATGCCGGCGGAGGCGCTAAATCCTCGACTGGCTTAATCAGCCGGTCGGACAACCCAATCAAGCGCCCTCGCCGGAAGCCATGATACATGCGCTTCCCGGTCTGCCCATCCTTGCGCCGAGCGTCTCCAAACAGACTTGAGTGTCCCTCGGGCAGTATCATCACCGTGTTTATCGATTCAAAAACGTGGCCGCCGGACTTATCCGAGGCCGATCGCGCAGCATTGGTGAGCTTCCGAAGCTGCTCATCAGTGAGGTGATACTTAGTGCAGTTAACCAGCCGGATAACCTCCCCGCCGTCAGAAAGTTCAAAAACCTCCAGAACCGTATCGAGCTCTTCAAGCTCATCAGTCCCTAGCTCCTCAAAATCATCCCAATACGTCCACCCGAGCTCGTCACCAGCCTCAGCGATGGCCTCTTCAAGCGCAGCCTGGCGCTGCTGCGGATCAACCAGCGCCGCGAGCGCTCCAGTGCCCTCCTCATCGCCAAGTGCCAAATCACCATGGCGAAACAAACCCGGCTGAATAGTCCCAGCCGCCACCGCCGCTTCATACGCCTTCTTTTCAATCGGGTACACTACGCGAAGCGTCATGTCTGTCTCGCTCTCAGGCGGCTCACCGTCAACCCGCTCCACCACCGGCACCTCCCCGCCTATGATCTGGGGCGCCAAATAACCGGCTGCCCAGCGATCTATACCCGTGGGATCCGGATTTAACCCCCGATACGAAAGGGGAAAGGCTCCCGCAATCGACACCGGCTCCTGGAGCAAGCGCTCGCTGTACGGCGGCACATCGAATCCCCGGTCCGGCTCACCGGGCAACAGCCTGTCACCGCGGTCGGTGCGGTATTCATCGGCTAGCCGAGCGTACTCCGCCGCATTAGCGTGCCCCTCGTAGAGCTCGTCCGGGCTGGCAGGCGCCTGTTCCGGACTACTCACCTGATGACTCCAACCGATAAACACTGTCCACTAACACACTCACGGGCGGTTCATTAATACGCAGAAGCGTCTCGCCCCGCGCCAGATTCATCTGCCGGCAGGTCACGAAGCGGGGACCAATGGGTGTCGCACTCTGCACCGGGTCGAATCCACGCTGCTGGTCCCAAACATCATCGAGAGCTTGCCGCTGCTCCGGGCTCACCTCCCGATTTTGCTTGCCGCCAACATACTCAGCCGTGTCGAGCTCGGCAACGTACTCATCTGTCGAGCGCCTGCCATACCAAGTCGGCGCCGGTTGACCCTTGCTGATCCTGCGAAATCTACGGTGCTGTCTGGCGGTTGTTTCGGCATTATTCATATTTCGGATGACATGACTTAGTTCATGAAGGAGTGCCACATCTAACGCTTCAGGGCCGATCAGCTCAGGCACTCCTTGCACCCGGCGGGTAATAGGATAGTCGCCGGGTTTCTTTACCAAGTAGTCGCTTAGCACTATCACCGAACCCGCCACATAACCTGATGATTCGCGCGTACTCAAGCCGTCGGCCTTATCGTCAATGAAGCTTGAATGCTCTTCGGGAAAAATCGCAATCGTCGTCAGTTCGTCAAAAATAGCGCCTCCAGACTTATCAGACATTGACCGCAGCGCATTGGTCACCTTCACCAACTGCTCGTCGCTCAGGGCGTGACCTGAGAAATTTACCAGCCGCACCGTCCGTCCCGCATCAGAAAACTCAAAAGCTTCAAGCACGTCGCGCAACTCAGTCAATTCCTCGGGGTCAAAGTTTTCGAGCAAATCATCCACGTATAAATCCTCCAAGTTGCCCTGCTCTTCCAGGGCCTCCGCCATAACTGAAATCTCGTCCTGACGGTCGACTAAATCAAGCAAGCCCTCGGAGCGCGAATCTGAACCCGAAATAGCTCCACCCTGGTCAAACAGCCCGGCCTCAACCACTCCCGCCGCAACTGCCGCTTCATACGCTTTTGGATTAATTGCAAACTCCACCTTCACTTCCAAATCTGACGACTCTAGGTAAGTATCGCCGTGATTTGTATCATCCTCAGCGCCCTCGGCGATAAAGAGCGCCTCATCCTCCCGCGCAATTCGCGTCGCCATGTCCCGACCAAGAACCTTATCCGTCTCAGCAACCGTTAAACGATCAGCCTGAAAAGCTAAGGGATAGAGAGTCTCGACGGGACGCGGTCCAGACGAAAGCCGCTCGCGTACTATCCGAAAACCTCGCTCGCCGTCAGCCGGAAACCAACGGTCGCCCCGCGAAACTCTAAACTCTTCAGCCAGCTTGGCGTACTCATTGGCCTGCGGGTGCCCCTCGTATAATTCGTCTGGACTGGCAGGACCCGATTCTGGAGAAGTCATATCAAGATCGTATCGTATATAATATCCATAATGAAGCTCTATAATTCCCTCACACGTCAAATACAGCCGCTTAAGCCCGAAAAACCCGGTGAGGTGTCGCTCTATACCTGCGGCCCGACCGTTTACAACTATTACCATATTGGTAATCTGCGCAATGCCGTATTTAATGACACACTTCGCCGCACCCTCGAAGCCTCGGGACTTGAAGTGAAGCACGTAATGAATATTACGGATGTAGGGCATTTAGTAAGTGACGCCGACGAAGGTGAGGACAAGCTCGAAAAAGGTGCGGCCCGCGAGGGAAAAACCGTATGGGAAGTGGCCGAGCATTACACCGAGGCGTTCAAGGCCGACATGGCGGCCATGAACGTGTTGCCACCCAGCGTTAACCCGCATCGCGAGAAAAACCAGTCCGATCCCTACGCTCGCGCCACGGACTTTATCTCTGAACAAATTGATATGGTGAAGGCTCTCATTGATAAGGGCTTCGCCTACCAGACCAAGCAGGCTATTTATTTCGACGTCACGAAGCTTCATTCCTACGGCGAACTTTCCGGCCAAAAACTCTCGGACAAAGAAGTAGCCGCGCGCTCGGACGTAGTGACCGACCCAGACAAACTGCACCCACAAGATTTCGCCGTCTGGTTCTTCACCGTCGGCCGCTACGCCGACCATTCCATGAAATGGCTTTCGCCCTGGGGCGAAGGCTTTCCTGGCTGGCATCTGGAGTGCTCGGCCATCATCCACGCCACGCTCGGCGATCCC
>DATAMV010000163.1:0-5068 GCA_036266515.1 Candidatus Saccharimonadia bacterium | reverse complement strand
CGCTTTAAAGCCAACCAGGGCACCGATTCTAATGCACCCCTGCCCAACATCAAGCTACCGGTGCTCATGAATGGCCTCATTGGCACTCTCGACCGCACCGGCGGTACCATCAAAGTCACCAGTGGCACCGCCACGTTTAGCGCCGCCGATGTGGCTGAGGCGCTCGTGGGCAAAGGCCTGGCCACCAAGAACAATCTCAAGGTCGGCTCGACGTTCACTGCTTACAGCTCGACGTTCAAAGTCGTCGGTATTTTTGACGCCGGCAACGAATTTGGCAACGACGGTCTCTACGTACCACTCGCTACTGCCGAACGCCTCACCAATCAGCCCGGCGAAGTCAGCCAGATCTTCGTGAAGGCCAACTCCATCGACAATCTTGACTCCGTAAAAACGGCCGTGGGCAATGCGCTTGGCAACACGCGCGTAGACATTAGCTCGGCCAACCAAAGCACTGTAGACGCCCTAGCCGCCCTCGCCAGCATCCAAAGCATCGCCTTCACCGGCATGATTGTGGCGCTGGCCGCCGCCGCCGTTATCACCTTCCTCATCATGGTAATGATCGTGCGCGAACGCCGCCGCGAAATTGGCGTGCTCAAGGCTATCGGCGGCTCCAACACCGGCATCGTTAGCCAATTTGTGACCGAGGCGCTCGTACTTACGCTCTGTGGCGCCCTCATCGGCATCATTCTGGCCACGCTTAGCTCCGGTGCCATCACCGGCGCGCTCGTGAATGCCAATGCGCCACAGGCCACTTCAAGCACCGGCCCGGATGGGGGCGCGGGCGTCACGGCCGGCGGGGGACCGAGCCGCGGTTTCTCAAGCTTCCGTATCGGGGGCCGTAACGGCCAAACCGCCGCACAGCTCGTGAGCAACATTAAAACCAATGTAGGCGCACCAATCCTGGGCGAAGGCTTGCTCGCCGCTGTCTTGATCGCAGTACTCGGCAGCGCCATCCCCGCATTCCTCATTGCTAAAATCCGGCCTTCCGAGGTCCTGAGAGGAGAATAACCATGCTAACCGTTACCAACCTCACCAGAACATTCAACTCCGGTGCCGGCCCCGTCACCGCCGTCGACAATCTGAGCTTCACCGTTCCTGAGGGCAAGTTTGCCGCCATCGTTGGCAAAAGCGGCTCGGGCAAAAGCACGCTGCTAGCGCTGCTGGGCGCCCTGGACAAGCCAACCTCGGGCAGCATTAAAGTGGGCAATCAGATCATCACCGCCCTAAGTGACGCCCAGCTCATCAAGTACCGGCGCGACGCCATCGGCTTTGTGTTTCAATCCTACAATCTGGTGCCGAACCTCACGGCGCTCGAAAACGTCATGCTGCCCATGGAATTCGCGCGCGTCCCGGCCGCCGAGCGTAAAGTCCGCGCCGCCAAGCTGCTGGAACAGGTCGGTCTCACTGAGGCAGAACACGGCCGCAAACCCAGCCGTCTGTCCGGTGGCCAGCAGCAGCGCGTGGCCATCGCCCGGGCTCTGGCCAACCGGCCCCAGCTCATCTTGGCCGACGAGCCCACGGGCAACTTGGACTCAGCCACCGGCAAGGTCATCGTGGACTTACTTCACACCCTGGCCCGTGACCACAAAACCACGATTGTGGCGGTCACGCACGATCTCGAAATCGCCCGCCAAACCGACCTCACACTCAAGATTGCTGACGGCAAGCTCGCGGGCGAGGAGCACAACCGCCGCCCGGTTCAGCCGGCGCGCCTCTGAGATAGTTTCCGCACCCGTTCGCGCAAGTGGAGTAGCAGCACCCGGGCCCACCGGTATTCCGTGGCCCACACAGCCACGCCGGCCACAATCGTGAGTAGACCCGGCCCCGGCGTCACCAGCATTATCAGGCCGGCCAGCGCAAGCGCCGCGCCCACCACGGTCGCTACAGGTCGGTGCAAGAACTTCATAACATTCATTATACCCGGCCAGCACAGTATAATAGGGTTATGTCAAAACGAATCTGGTTTGTGGTCGTTGCTGTCTTACTTGCCGTAGCGGGCTTTGGTATCCGCACCGCGAGTGGCCGTTCCGCCCACTCTCAAGCCACAAAGATCGTCAGTGCCGACACGGCCGGCACTGACACCAAGGCTGCCATAGCCGACCTCAAAACCTTTGCCCAAAACCATATGGGCGCTTCAGTAAGCTTTACGCTTCAGGGGTCATACGACCGCGCCAATGCTGCCGCCCAGGCCGCTGCGGCCGCTTCCACGTCCACCTCGCAAGTCTATGCCGACGCCCAAAAAGCCTGCGCCAGCAAGAGCGACTCACTCGTCCAGGCCCATTGTAACCAGGCGTACTTAGCCGCTCACTTGCCGGCCGCGACCGCCCCGGCCACGGTTCTGGCTCCCAAGCTTTCGGATTACCAATATAAGATAAAGGCGCCGCTCTGGTCGCCGGACCTGGCCGGAGCGCTCCTGCTCGGCGCAGTCGTGGCACTTGGCTTTGGGCTGGTGGCCGGCCGCCGCCGCAAAGGCCACTTCTAATGGCTCTTCCTCCCTCATTCCGCGCCCGTCTCAGAGAGGTGCTCGTGCCGACATTCTCGCAAGGGCTCGGCTCAATTTTCATCGCTCTCGTAATTCTAGTGGGCCTCGATCTTGACCAATTTTTACAGGTTACCGGCCTCGGCACCTTGGCCATTGGCACGGCCCGTGATGCTCTGCACGACCGGTTCCACCTTATTCTCACCTCGCCGGCGGTATCAAACCTGGCGCTGATAACCTTCTGGGCCGCCGTGGGGCTCCTCGCATATTTGGCTTGCTGGAGCGCCTACAATCTAATCATCGGCGCCCGCAACGAAATTACCCTCAACACCGAGTACACCAACCGCAGCCACTGGCAATCCCACATTGAAGACCTGTCGGTCAAGGCGACAGGCGCGCTACTCCTGGTAGGGCTGGTGGCGCTCCTAAAACCGGGCCTATCGCTATGGCTGGCTCTAGGCGCGCCCGCCCTCATCACTCCCGGCGCGTTCACTATCGCGACTGGTATTGTCGCGGTGTTGGGACTAGCGCTCCAGCTCTACGCCATTCTCGCACTTGTCTTGATAACGTTTACGCCTTGGTACCGCGCCGAAACATTTACAAACTAGAAAATCCCAGATACAATTGCCACGTTACGTCAACCCGCCCCGAAGGCGGAATTATCGTCCCAGCTTCTTAGCATGGCGATGTAAGTGGAGCCAGTTAAGAAGTGGCCAAGAAACTGTTCGTCGGCAACCTGCCGTATTCAACTACTAACGAAGAGCTCGGTGAGTTCTTCTCCCGCTACGGTGAGGTCGTGTCCGCCGCCGTCATTATGGACCGTGCCACCGGCCGTTCCAAAGGTTTCGGTTTTGTCGAAATGGCAAATGACGCCGAAGCCGATGCCGCCATCGCCCAGGGCGACGGTGCCGAGTTCGAAAACCGCAAGCTGACCGTCAGCGAAGCCCGTCCCAAGACCGAAGCCCGCTAATAAGCGCACGTCAGTCACCAAAAAAGAGCCTCCGGGCTCTTTTTTAGTTGCCGTGATAGCGGTTCGCCTACCATGTCCATATAGTAAAGTAAAAATCCCCCGGATGGGGGATTTTTACCAGATCATTCAGAGCTATTTGTTGCCGCTAGCTTTGTAGTCCGAGATAGCCTTCACAACCTTACCGTCATTCTTGAGGTTCTCCCAGAAGAGCACCTGCTGGCGGCTCACGTACATAACATCCTCAGGACCGTGGAGCTCGCCACCGAGCTTGGCCAACGAGACCTGCTGGTTGTTGGCAGAAGAGCTCGAGCTGTCCTTGGGCTGGACGGTCTGCTGAACCTGCAAGTAGTAAATGTCCGTACACTTCACATAGCTGGCATCAACGTGAGTCAGCTTACAGAAGTAAACTTGGCCATTCGTCAGGAACAGGGCCTGGTACTGCTTGCCTTTGATGGTGCTATCAGCCATCAGGGTGTTAGCAGCTCGGTTGGCAAACCAGATGATACCCGCCAGGATGACGATAATGAGTAAAACACCCATAATCCTGCTCATCATGCTGCTTCCGGTCATATCCATGGCACTCCGGCGCACTGCTGCCGGCATTTCGCCCATACCGTTATCTGCTTGTCGTTGTCCTCTTACGTCCATACGGAATTAACTCCACTAACTTAGCGTTACCACTATGTTACAGGAGTGCCTATGGGGTGGCAAGTTTCGCAGCTGGGTATAAATTATGTATAATCATAAGCACAATCGAGGTGATAATGGGAATCGTGCGCGGGGGAATGAGGCGCAACATTACAAAGCTATTTGCTGCCGCTGCGCTGACACTGATCGTGTCGGTGCCGGCTTTTGCCAGTTTGTCCCAAGGTTTTGCTACCACCTCACCGATCGTCACGGGCAGCCTCGTTTCACTCGACGAGAAGAAAAGCGGCACCGTAGTTGTAGCCGACCTCAATAATGTTGGCCGGCTCTTCGGCGTGGTGGTCCCAGACAGCTCAGCCTCCATCTCGCTCTCCGGCACCGGCAGCGGCCAAGTGCAGGTGGTGACCACCGGCACTGTGCAAACGCTTGTGACCACCACCGGCGGCTCCATCCACGTGGGCGATTACGTCTCGGTGTCGCCCATTGCCGGGGTGGGGCAGAAAGTCGGCGCCTCAAGCACCCGGGTTATCGGCACAGCCGCGGCCGACTTTGACGGCACTGGCGACGGCGTCACCAAGCGCACCATCAACGACGGCTCCGGCAATAAAGAAGTCGCTATCGGCCAGATCCCGATTGTGGTCTCGGTATCGTCCTACACCGCGACCGATGGTAAACAAAGCTACGTTATCCCCAACTGGCTTCAGAATCTGTCCAATACGCTGGCAGGCAAAGCCGTCTCGCCGGTGCGCATCATCGTTGCCGGCCTCATCCTGATCGTTGCCGTGGTGAGCATCAGCGTGTTGCTATACGCTGCGGTTCGCAACAGCATCATTTCCATCGGCCGCAATCCGCTATCGCGCACCGGCGTGCTCCAGGGGCTGCTCACGGTCGGATTTGTTGCGGTCATAATTTTGGCGATCACGGCCGTCGCCATGTATCTGGTGATATCGAGGTGAACATGCTGATTCTATTTT
>DATAMV010000162.1:0-1789 GCA_036266515.1 Candidatus Saccharimonadia bacterium | reverse complement strand
CGTGATAATCTCGCGCCACTTCCCCCGCTGCGCGTCATTTAACGTAGTGGCATAGAGACTGTAATAGGGAGCCGGCAGTAGCGTTCCGGCCTCATCAAAACCCCATACCTCAGCACCGCTGCAGTGGCTGATCAGAATGTTTTTTCGTAGTGGCGGATCAAGGGCATCAACAAT
This sequence comes from Candidatus Saccharimonadia bacterium, assembly GCA_036266515.1. Classification (GTDB taxonomy): domain Bacteria; phylum Patescibacteriota; class Saccharimonadia; order UBA4664; family UBA4664; genus UBA5169. The sequence goes on along the minus strand of DATAMV010000162.1, from coordinate 1,615 downwards.
TCTCTGCTGAATGCGGGTGACGCTAGCGCCTGAAATAAACACGATTTTCTTGCCCTCTGCCAAGAGCAGAGAAAGCTCGCTGATCATGGCGGAAGTAGCCGGCGTGTAATTGTCGGCCACGGTTTCATCGACGTCCGACAAGAATAATGTGGCTTTGGGATTAAATTGAACGCGTTGCTTCATGCACCTCATAGTACCAAAAATAAACAAAAACGCCCCCATGGAGCGTTTTCGAATAATTTCTGGTGCGCGAGAGAGGAGTCGAACCTCCACACCGTTGCCGGCACTAGAACCTGAATCTAGCGTGTCTACCATTCCACCACTCGCGCGAGTGTTGGGATAACTGGCCTAGAATAGCATGTTTTGGCCCCGCGGGGAAGAGTTAGCGGGTGGAAACGAAACGTTGCCGCACGGTCCAGCGCTCCACACCGTAGAAGCGGTCGGCCGGGACAACCAAGCGGTGGGCGGTAATGCCGGCCACCGTGTCACGGGTGCCGTAGGTGTAGCCGGATTCATAGAGCACCGCGGCCGGAGCATCGGCGTCCCAGGCCCTCAGGAAGGCATCGTACTTGCCGAGGCGCACGAGCGGGTCGCTCTTGATGCGGCCGGCCTCGAGGGCCTTATCGGCGTCGGCCGAGGCGTAGGCCGAGAGGTTCACCCCTGGGTCGGCAGCCTGCGACGAATGCCAAAACGAATAGACGTCAGGGTCAGACCCGAGGTTCACGCCGTACAGCAGCATTTGGAAGTTGCGCGGCCGCATGTAGGTCTGCTGGAGCTGGTCGAGATCGACGGCCACCACATGCACGCTCACGCCGAGCGGCGCCCATTGGCGCTTAATTTCGTTCGCGGCACGTTCCAGTTCGCCGCCTTTAAGTGTGACGAGCTTGAACTCGAGCCGCGCGCCGGCGTTGGTTCGGACACCGGTTCCGGTCCAGCCGTCGGCGTCCAGGGCCTGCTTAGCGGCGGCGGGTGTGAGGGGCGCCGGGGCGTATTTGGTGGTGTAGCCCAGTTGGCCGGGCAAAAGCGGCTGAGTAATCGCCACGCCGTGCCCGGCTACGGCTTTGTCGAGAATGGCGGTGCGGCTGAGGGAGCTGGAAAGGATGGTGCGCAAGGTTTTGTCCTTGAGGGCCGCGTCGCCCGTGGCAAAGAATAGGGTTTGGGCATCGGGGAGCGTCATGTTGTCTTCGTTTAGTCCGTCAAGCTGGCCGGCCTGGGTAAGTGAGTCGGCATAGATGCGTCCGGGCGAGGTTACCTGCCGCTGCGAGTAGGCCCTGAGCGTCTCAGCCGGAGTGTTATAAAACCTAAAGTCGAATTCATCGAGCTTGGGCCGGCCCAGGTAATAGTCAGGATTGGCCGCGAGCTCAATGAGCTTGGCCGTGGCCGGCGCGAACGTTTTGATCTTGAACGGGCCAGTCCCGACGGGGCTTTGGTTGAAGGTGGCCTCGCGTAGCAGCGAGGGTTCGGTGGATTCGAGCAAGTGACGCGGCAAGATGCCGACGGTAGTGGAGTCGAGAAACGAGTTTAGGGCTTGAGGCAGAGTAAAAACAACGGTGTAATCGTCACGGGCGTCGACCTTTACCCCATCCCAAGACGAGGCCAGCGGCGAGCGCGAGTC
>DATAMV010000161.1:0-1743 GCA_036266515.1 Candidatus Saccharimonadia bacterium | reverse complement strand
CCTGCTCTCTCTCCCTGGTCGTCCGTTTCTGCTCCATCTTTTGCTGATGGTCTCGTGCTTGTGGCGAGGGGAGCATTCGGTGATTCTGACGTCCCACAAGTGACCCTTCTATAATCCGCAGGAGAGCATCACTTCATCCTGCGACACGAGGAGTCACCCATGGGAGCGGCTGAGGTTATCGCGTTTGAGGAGGTCCGTGCAAGGAAACAATGGGACACCCTGCGTCACCAGCTCCATGCGCGTTTTGCCCAATGGCTCGATACTCTGGAGACGCAGTGGCACAAGCCGCCGTCCACGTTGCCGGAGGTGACGGCCACGGTGTGGGCCTTACGCCAGCAGCTCACTGGGGGCATCACCGAGACGATTGTCACGCAGGTTCACGAGGGTGAACGCCAGCGCACGCAGGCCCGCTGTCCGAAGTGTCCGCGAGTGCTGAAGGTGCAAGAGCACGTCGGGCGCACGGTCGAGACCATGGTGGGGCCGGTTGCACTCGAACGCCCCTATTTTTATTGTCGCGCTTGTCGCGTAGGTTTCTCCCCCCTCGACGATGCGCTAGGGTTGGTGGCGGGTTGTAAACAACTTGATAGGCAACAGGCTGCGGCGCAGTTGGTTACTGAAGTGCCGTATGATACAGCCCAATCGCTCTTTGGTGATCTGACGGGGCGGCACTTCGGGAGTGAACGGATGCACACGATGACCAACCAGGTTGCCGAGGGGCTGACCGTGTTGGACGTGGCCCCGTCGCGACAGGAGATTGAGCGCCGCATCGCCTCTCTATCCGCTGGTCGCTTTCGCCGTCCGGTCTTGGGGCTGGGTATCGATGGGGCCTATGTGCCGACCCGGCCCGCCAGCGCTCGGGAGCCCCAGGAGGGACGCAGGCACACGCGGGCCAAGCGGGCGCGATGGCGGGGACAGTGGCGTGACGCGAAAGGGTTTCGCTTCTATCTGCTTGATGGTGAGCGCATCGTCCATGTGCTCAGTTGGCATCAAGTGCAAAGCGACGAGCAACTCGGCGAGGCCCTCAAGCAGATCAAAGAGGCCGGCCTCATTCCGGAAGAGCAGGTGCGCCTGTGCGTCGTCTGTGATGGGGCCGAGTGGATATGGAAACACGTCCAGGCACTGTTTCCCCACGCGCGTCAGGTGCTCGATTACTACCACTGTGCCCAGTACCTCCATCGGGTGGCCAAAGCCCACTATGGCGCATCAGTGCAGGCCGTCGAGTGGGTCGAAGCGACCATGACCCGGCTTTGCCTGGGCAAAGTGGGTGTGGTCTTGAGGGGCTTGCGACGTATGCAGGCGCAGTCCGACGAAGCCGCAAAAGCGATTGCCAATTGCTGGGACTATCTCAACGAGCATCGGGGGCGTACTCACTACCGCCAACTCCGCCGCGGGGGCTATCCGTTGGGCAGTGGTGGCATCGAATCGTCCAACAAGTTCATTTGTCATGTCCGGCTCAAGCGCTCCGGTGCTTGGTGGTATGAGGCTAACAGTAATCATATGTTAGCACTGCGCTGTGCCACGTATAACGGCACACTGGATCAGGTCTTTGTACGGTACCAACAGCGGCTACGGGAAACGTCAGAATGACCGAATGCTCCCGATTTGCACTATGGCCTCATTGTCGATGCCCTCCTTGACTCGGAGGAGATCGTGGTCAAACCGCTCGGTCAGCACCTTCATGACTGTAAGAGCTATGCCGGAGCCACCATTCTCGGCGATGGGCGGGTGGCCCTCATCCTCGAC
>DATAMV010000160.1:0-6208 GCA_036266515.1 Candidatus Saccharimonadia bacterium | reverse complement strand
CCCCATCGAGCCGTTCAGCGCCATGGTCGGCGGCTGGGTCATGGCCACGACATGCAACATGTTCATGCCCCTCAGCCGGGTCGGTGTTACGACCGAGGTAGTCACGCCGGGCGAGGTCGTCCAGCAGATCGCCTGTCAGGTGCCCGGACGCCTCCTGAGCCTGTCGCTGACCTGCCGGGGCACCGGCATGGCTTCCGTCACCATCACCCAGTCCGAAGCTGTCGGTACCAGCGCCATCGTCATGGCGGCGACCAGCCACCGTGGCATGGCCGATCGCTGGCACTGCCGGCTGGCCTCGGGTGACGACTTCGACATGGACGCCGAGAACGTGCCGGGCCTGCTGGCTCATCACCTGAGCACCCGTGGTGCGACCATCGAGCCCACGCCGTGAGCAACGAGCTGAGAACAAGCGGCGCCCGGGACTCTGCTCCCGAGCGCCGCCTCTCGTTTTTATCGACAAATTATCAAACATATCGTAAAGTAATCCGGCTGTCATGACCTGGGCGCGACGCCCCGGTCCTAGTGGAAGGCAAGGCAATGACGGTACCTGAACAGCCGACGCGCCACACCGGGATTCACGTCCGGCGGCTCGTCATCGACACCGCGGCAATCCTCGGGGGCACTGTGCTCGGCGGGATCTACCTCAGCCACACCCACGTGGTGGGCTGGAAGTTCATCCTGATGGGCCTGGTGTGGGGCGCGGGGGCGCTGGCTCTCGTGGTCGTGTTCGAGTTCGCACGCAAGCGCTACTCCAACAACGGCTGGGCGCTCGGCGTGACGATCGCGCTCGTCATCATCGCCCCGGTCATCTGGCCCGACCTGCGCGACCGTGCGCTGATCGCCGGGCCGCTGCTCGTCGGGGCGGCGAGCTTCCTCGACCACTTCATCGCCGGCCGCGGCTCCACAACAGCACGCAACTGACCCGTCCATCGGGACGTGTCACAGGGCGGTTCCGAGTTCGGAACCGCCCTTGTGCTATTTCTGGGGTACAATAGCTCTATGACGCCACCCATTCAGCTCTACCGCGTGTCTGTAAAAGCTCTTATTCGTGACGATCAAGACCGGCTGCTACTCGTAAAGGAAGGCGGCTCGCATTGGGAACTGCCCGGCGGCGGGCTCGACCACCACGAAACCATCGAAGAAGCACTACGCCGCGAACTGCGCGAAGAAACCACACTGGACCTGATTAGTTTCGATCCGCGGCCGGCCTTTATCTGGACTTACCACAGCCATTATTACGACTGCGAGGTGCTGTGTCTGTGCTATGAGACCACCGTCTCCGGCGAAGCCAAGACCACCGATCACACGCAGGCTGTGCAATATGTTGATCCCACCACCCTGACCATGGACGACATGGAACGCTTCACCGAGGGTATGTTTGAAGATTTTGCAAATTACCAAGCTATACTAAAGCCATGACGCGTGTCCGCCTGAACGCTAAAGAATTTGTGCCTGCAGCCAGCACCCGGGTGCTGTGGACTGCCGCCTTTGGTGCTGTGGCCGGGCTCCTGGTCGGCTGGGCCGTATCCTGGGAGCTGGCGCCACTTGCCGGCTGGTGCGCCGCCGCCGGCGCCTACCTGGCCACCACCTGGCGCCGGTTGCTTGGTTTTAACGGTGAGCTCGTGCAGGCCCACGCCCTGCGCGAAGACCCCTCGCGCCTCGGCGCCGACGCCGTACTGCTGGCCGCTAGCATCGTAAGTCTCGCAGCCGTGGTGGTACTCCTCAACTCACATGCTACAGACAGTGCCCAGCGCCTCCTCGACACCACCCTGAGCCTCCTGAGTGTTGTGGCCTCGTGGTTTACCATTCACACCATTTTCGCTCTTCGCTACGCCGAAATGTATTATGCGGCCCCCCACGGCGGCGTGGACTTTGGCGATACCAAAACGCCGGTGTACGCCGACTTCGCGTATCTGGCGTTTACGCTAGGCATGACCTTCCAGGTATCCGATACCAATCTCAAGACCCAAGCGTTTCGCCGCACCGCATTGCGCCACGCACTCATGTCGTATGTATTTGGCACGGTGATCATCGCCGTTACTATCAATCTCATCGCGGGCCTCGGCCAATGACCATCTATTATACGGATGGTAGTTGTGAGCCGAATCCCGGCCCCGGTGGCTTTGCCGTGATCCGTGACATGAAGCCGCACATCTTGGGCAGCGAACCCATTAGTACTAATATCCGCATGGAAGGGAAAGCCCTGATTTCCGCACTCAAAGATGCGGCCGGTGCGCCCTGCGAGATTAATACAGACAGCGAGTTTTGGATTAACGTGATCACTAAATGGTCCCTGGGCTGGGAGAAGAATGGCTGGAGGAAAAAGGGCGGTGAGATCAAAAATCTTGAACTGGTTCAAGAAGCGACTGCACTCTACAAACAGTCGCAGGCTAAGCTGGTGTGGGTGCGCGGCCACAACAAGAACCCCGGCAATGAACTGGCTGATGAATGGGCAAATATTGCCCGCCAGCGCCAAGCATAAGCGTCTATATCTGTTGATTATTTGATCGTGCAGGCGTATACTGCGAACTCAAATGTCTACGCCGTCAAACCCGACCAAATCATTTAAGATTCGCCCAGCCGTCCTTATCAGCCTGCTGGCCCTCCTTGCACCCGTCGGCTATCTGGCCGGCCGCTTCAGTGCGACGCAACTGGCGGGCAGCTACATTGCCTATCTGGGTTCTGGGGTTGCTATCGGCGCGCTCGGCGCTATGATCGGCATCCCGATCGGTTTATTCTTTGGCAGTCTTCGCGCGCATCTGGCCGTCCAGGCGGCCGTGGCCCGTCCCAACACGCTCAAGATGGAACACGATATCCTCACGCAGTTGCGCGCCGAGCTCGTGGAGAACCAAACGCTATTTGAAGCCCGCAAGGGGAGCACCACCCTCTATGCCCGCATTGCTTATCTCACGCCGTTTTGGACTTCTATAATGGCCTCGGGCCGCCTGTTTGTGATGCAGGACGCACAGCTTCTCAACACGGTTGCCACCGCCTATTACTGGCTCAACCAAGCTACACACCTCGAAATCCTGGCTTATGAGGCCAAATACGCGGACAAGGCGGCTGACCATCCTATGATTGCCGCCCACCTCATCAGCGAAGTTCGCCTGCTCGACGGACGGCTCCAATCGTCGCTTGCAGAGGCCATTGCCGCCATTGACACGGCGCTCAAATCTAGCCCTGGCTATACTTCGTAAAGCATTTCTGTCACAATAACCAAGACACGCGTCGCAGTACATCACAGAACGGAGATGTTGTGTCCGAACCATTACAACTGCAGGTGACTGTCCTGCTGCCGCCCGCGGCTGTCCTCGGATCCGGAGACGTGTTCCGGTTCATCAAGGGAGCCATCGTTCTCGCATTTGAAGGTACGTTCGGCCAAGTCGACACGCAGTTTGACTGCGACGAAGACGGCCCGGGTGACGAGATCAGACTGGTTACGGTACTTCCGAACCTGGCTGCCCTCCACGCTTGGGACACATGTCGCAGACTCCTGCCCGACAAGGTCATGACCTTCCTTCTCATAATGCAGGCAAGCGTCGGCACTGAGGCAGTTGCCGGGACATAGAGTCCGGCAGGATGGGGACTTTACAACTCCTGGGGCCAGGCGCCCCAGGAGTTGTCCACCCACTTACTCGCATATCAAAAAAAATCGCGCTAATATAATTCCAGCTGACAGGAGTCATAGAATGTCCCTTGTCCTGGCCCTAAAAAACCGCAACTCAATTGTAGTCGCAGGCGATACCGCCAAGCCCAGCGACGGCCGCTTTGAATATGGCTCATTCATGAATATGCCCGGCCGGACCGCACTGCTCGTAGCCGGCAACATGGAAGCCGTCCGCCGTCCGATCATGGATTCTGTTCTGCCCAAAGTTACCGTAGAAACCAGCGCCGCCGCTTTGGCCCAGCTGGTGCAGGCCGCGCTCGTCCTAGAAGTGGTGCCACGCTTGGCCGAAGTGGCGGGCCGTGTTGAGATTATTGTGGCCGGCATCGACCCGGTCCGCCACATCGAAGAGCCTGGCATCTATTACATGGATAGCGCAAGCGACTTTTATCTCACCATCGTACGCGAAAATTATGCCGCTGCCGGCGCTACCGCCCTGGTCAAACAAGTGGTGGGCGCGCGCGACCTTTCCGCTTGCACAACAGACCAGCTCACCGAAGTCGCCAAAGAATGCCTCGCCACGACCAAGCTGCACTGGCCGGGCGCCCTTGGAGCGCACCAACGTTTAGGCATTATTACGTTTCAACAGACTAAGTTTTTGGATTTCTGACCTATAAACACCTATACCCAAGAGGTATAGTAACAACATGAACCTGTTCTCAGATGGTGGTATGCGCCCCCTAGCCGACCGTGTTCGGCCTCAGACGCTCGAAGAATTTATAGGTCAAACCCATATCGTGGGTGAGGGCCAGTTTTTGCGTACCATGGTAGAGCGCGGGCAGCCGTCGTCGCTGATATTCTGGGGGCCGCCCGGCACCGGCAAGACTACGTTGGCGCGGATTATCGCGACCAGCACCGGGTTTGCTTTCGAGGAGATCTCGGCGGTCACGAGCGGGCTCCCAGAAGTGAAGAAAGTGATTGAACGCGCTGCTGAGCGCAAAAAACTCGGTGAAGCCAGCATTTTGTTCGTGGACGAAATCCATCGTTTCAATAAGGCCCAGCAAGACGCCTTTTTGCCGCACGTGGAAAACGGCACCATCATCCTCATTGGCGCAACTACCGAAAATCCGTCATTTGAGGTAATCGGACCATTGCTGTCGCGGGCCCGGGTGGTGGTGCTGAAGGCGCTATCGACTGAACAGATTCTGGCGATCGTCCAGCGCGGTGCCAAGGAACTCGGCGCCAAGCAGCTCGATTCAGACGCCGCCCACTTATTGGCGCAGCTCGCAGCCGGCGACGCGCGCGTGGCGCTTGGTGGCCTTGAAACCGCCGCGCAGCTGTCCGGCAGCCGCATTAACCTCGAGTCTGTGCGGCAGGCTATGCAAAAGCCCGGCCTCAAGTACGACAAGAGCGGAGAGTACCATTACAACTTGATTTCGGCTTACATCAAATCAATGCGGGGCGGGGCGGTCGATGCCGCACTGTTTTACCTAGCCCGCATGCTCGAAGGTGGCGAGGATCCCAAATTTATCGCCCGCCGCATGGTAATCTTCGCCTCCGAAGACATTGGCGTCGGGGACAGTGCCATGCTGACGCTCGCAGTCTCCACCTTCCAGGCCATCGAGCGCATTGGACTGCCGGAGGGCCGGATCGTGCTGGGGCACGCCACCATCGCGCTGACTTCGGCGCCCAAGGACCGCCGCGCCACTGATGCTATCGCCGCCGCCACGTCCGCGGCGCTCGCGCATCCCGAAGCTGAGGTGCCGCTGCATTTGCGCAACGCTCCCACCAAGCTCATGAAGGAGCTCCAATACGGCAAGGGCTATGAGTGGGAAGCCGGGTTTGAGCATACCAAGGGCTTTATGCCCGGCGAGGTAAAGGGCCAAAAGTTTTTCCGACCCGAAGCATAGCTACTCTCTCAAAAAGGCACTGGGCCGGCAGGATTCTCCCGCCGGCCCCTTGTGGTCTGACCGCGCTGCCTACCCCATGCTGGAGTATGCCGCGCTGACCGTGGCGTTGAGCGTCCCGATGTCGATAGTAGGAAAGTAGCGCGAGGCGCGAAACAACACTGACGCTCCGCTCGCACCCATTTCCGGTTCGAGATCAAGAAACTCCAACTCGGACAAGACTCCTCGGAGTCGCTCGGAGTCGCCCGTCCTTTGGAATTCGCTGGTAATACCAACCCGCCAGACGTTCTTCGTGCCGTGCGCCCTGCTCGCAGCCGTATCCTTCCTGAGGTCACAAAAGATCCTCATTGCCACATCCCTTCTCTTCGTTGGGAATATTATTAATCCATGAAAACGAAATAACAGTCAATCACAAAAATAACCCTAAGATGCGGAAATGACCCCAAGCGTGCATGCACTTGAGGCCATAACGAGGATTTTTTAAACCAGCACCTCAGAGCTGGGGCGTGCCACGCGTCAGGCGCGTGTGGGCACTAGTTCCGCTTCGGGCAGATCGTCCGAAGCAGGTTGTACTGCGGGTCCGGGTTCGCCAAGAGGCCCTTCAAGCCGTCGGTATACGGCTTGAATGTGACGTTCTGGTGGCTGAACGGGTCCAGCGGGAGAGTGTTCGCCAGTACCTTGGAGTCGGCGGGAATGG
>DATAMV010000159.1:0-3129 GCA_036266515.1 Candidatus Saccharimonadia bacterium | reverse complement strand
CAGCCACGGTCAAAACCGGCGATACCATTAATGTCCAACTTGCGGGTGGCACGCTCGATGCCCAGATAAGGTGATACAATGACTGCAATGAGCACCAAACCGTTTGAATTCGAAAAAGCCCTTAAAGAACTCGAAGATATCGCTTCCTGGTTCGAATCCTCAGACGTCGACCTCGACGCCGGCCTCGCCAAATTTGAGCGCGGCATGACGCTGGCGGCCGAGCTCAAGACGCATCTGGGCACCATCGAAAACCGGGTCGAAAAGATCAAGGCCCGATTCGCCCCGGGCGCAAGCGCCACCGAAGCCGCCGGCCAAGAAGACCCAGACGAGGACGAAGACGAGCCATCGGCTCCAGCTACCATGAGCGGCCAAACCGACCTATTCGGAACCTAGCTTGGGAGAAGTCGTCGCCCTGATCCTGCTGGCCATCGTGCTACCATTCGGCATTGGCGCGGTCATCGGCGCGCCCTACGTGCCGGTGCTGCGGCGCGACAGCCGGCGGGTCCTTGAGCTCCTGGACCTGAAGCCCGGCCAGACGCTCGTGGACCTCGGCTCAGGCGACGGACGGCTCCTGCGCGCCGCTGCTGCCCGTGGCATCCGCTGCATTGGTTACGAAATAAACCCTTATCTCGTCTGGGTATCGCGCCTCGTCTGCCTGCGCTATCGCCGGCTCGTCACCATTCATACCGCGGACTTTTGGCGCACCAAGTTGCCGCCAGCCGACGCGGTCTATGTCTTCATGCTTGACCGCTACATGACTAGGCTCGATCAGAAGCTGGCGCATGAAGCAATCCGGCCGCTGCGACTGGTATCCTATGCGTTTGACATTCCCGGCCGCACCCCGACCAAGCGCACGCACAATACATTTGTGTACGAATACAAACCCAAAAAGCCGGCGCCCGACTTGAAGTCATGAGCCCGGGGCTGTAGCATAACAACTATGGATAACCAGACCGTTCTTCCAGGCAGTTCAAGCCCATTTGGCAGTACGCCAAACTCCTCCGGCCGGGGTGCGCTCACGGGCGTGCTATTGGTTATATTGGGCCTTGGAACAGCCATTTTTGGCACCCTCACCGTTATTTTCTCGACTCAAGCCATCAAGGCTACCAGCCAAACCAACTCCAAGGTTGCCGCTGCTGTTGCCAAAGCCCGCGACGATCAGAAAAAGCAGGACACCGCTGCTGCCACACTGGCCAATGAGTCGCCCTATTTGGCCTATACCGCCCCCGAGGAACTCGGCTCATTCGTTATTAACTATCCCAAGACCTGGAGCGTAAATATTGACCGGGAGAACAGCTCCACCCAAGTTCAATTGACCGTTAACCCGGTAGCCATTACGAAAGCATACGGTGTCGACGCGCCGGTAGCCGCCCGTGTCTCACTCATCACCCGGGATAAAACCTCATACATGGGACAATTTGCCAACAACGTCAAGAATGGCAAGGTCAAACAAACAAGCCTCACTGTTTCGGGCCAGCCGGCTTATGACCTCACGACGAGCACGGTGGGCATTCTCGGCGGCAAAATTCTTCACGAAGTAGTGGTACCAATCCGTGATAAAGTCCTCGTGTTTACCAGCGAAAATAACACCTACGCAGCCGAGTTCGGCCAGATGGTTTCGCAGGCCAAAGTTAATCCCTAGCTCCATCCGTCTCATGCTTGAGTATCGCGGCGCCAAAGTGCTACGTTGGTAGTAGAAAGGTGGTCATGAGTGGCAGTCCGCGATGTCCCAGCTACGGCGATTCAGACCCCCGGGCTCACAGCTCTCAGCGATCTTACGATGATTCTTCAGGCGGCCGAAACGCCGGCCGCCGCCATCGCAGCCGCGGCGAGCAGCATTAGCCGAGCTTTGGGAGGCGTACCGGTAAGTGGTTTCGTGACCACCTCGGGCAAAGCTGTGGTGGCCGAAAATCTGCTGCCGGCCAAAGCCCGTGGCACTTTGAGCTATGACCGCTTTGGCAAAACCACCTGGCCCAAGCTCCCAGCCGTAAAGAAGCTAGCCGGCGAATTGGGCGCACAACCGCATATCCTACCATTGCGTTACCAGTCTGAGCAGATGGGCGCCCTCGTGGTGTGGGCCGAAGGGCTCACGCCCACAATCCGCAGCTGCCTGGCGATTCTCGCGAACACGACCGCTGCCACACTCAAGATCCAATTACTCGAGCTCACCGCCCAGGAACACGCCGCCAAAAACCAGAATCTGCAGAAAATTAGCGGCGAGAAAGAAAAGCTCCAGGCCATCCAAAACGGCATCGCCGACGGCCTGGTCCTCATCGACACAGCGGGCGCAATCGTGGACTGCAACCAAGAGTGGTCACAGCTGTTTGGTCTCACCGGGCGGCTCACCAACCAGCCGTTCCTCAAGCAACTTACATCCTCTAAGCAGTTCACCACCGACCGCGAACCAGACCAAATCCTGCGCGACACCCTCCGGGGAAAGCACCACACCTACTACGTCCAAGACCTGGTACACAACCGCCATATTCAGATATCGGTTAACCCCATCACAGCCGGCGGCCGGTTCGACGGGGCCGTGGCAACCGCCCGCGACATCACGCCGCTCATTGAAAAAACCGTGGAGGCCAACGAAATGGCCGCCAAAGCCCAGCGGCACCTGCGCGAACTCACGCAGCTCGCTGAGCTTACCGGAATCGCTGGTTTCAATGTGGATAGTATTTATCAGAAATATTTGTCCAAAACCGCCACGCTCCTGGAATCGCCTGCGGTCAGTCTCTATCTGTACAATCCTACCAAGCAGCAACTCATTCGCAGCCAGGTCCACGGCCCCGAATCGGATACGCCTGCGACGCTGGCGCTTACCTCAAAGCACCTCGTGGCCCGCGCCTTTGCATCTCGGCAGCCCGCGACCACCGGGGGCGGGGGAATGGGCGCCCACCGCATCGCCATTCCCATCATTCACCATTCGAAAACGCTCGGCGTGCTACTAGTAGGCCGCAGCGGCGCATCCTACGGCGATCACGAGGCACGGCTCCTGCGCATGGTAGCCACGCGGCTCGCCGTACTCGTAGAAAACGCCGCCCTCTATCACGACGTTAATGCCCGGCGCGAGCGCTGGGAAGCCGTCTTCCGATTCACGGAGGAGGGGATTGTGATCTTTGACCGCGCCGG
>DATAMV010000158.1:0-6234 GCA_036266515.1 Candidatus Saccharimonadia bacterium | reverse complement strand
GGGTATTATGACTATTTTGTGCTCCTAACTGTCAATTTTTAGGCCGATTGGCCGCGGTTGTGCTAGAATGGGTCGGTCGCGGCATGCCGCACATCTGGAGAGGTCGCATAGTGGCCTAGTGCGCTCGCTTGGAAAGCGAGTAAGGGGGCAACTCCTTCGCGGGTTCAAATCCCGCCCTCTCCGCCAGGAATCATAAACACGAAACGCGCCTCATGGGCGCGTTTTCTGATATTAAACTGACGAACCCGTCCCAGCTTTTGGCCGGAACGGGCTGTGCCCCCGAGGGGGCGTGTCGTCAGTGTGGATCTAGTTGAGTTTTACTTCGTCCGCTGGTCTCGTTCGTACTCAGCAACGACCTCCGCGCGTATCCTGCCTCGTGGAGCTACGGAAATACCCTTACGCGCCGCCCATGCGCGAATAGCTGGACCTTGGCCGCGGGTCTTACCCCGCACGTCCTTGCTGCCTTTCGGCCGCGCAGACTTTCCGACCTTGGTGGCTACTGCGATGTAGCGAGCGTAGAGCTCCCGCAACTTCTTAGCGTTCTTCGCGTTGAGATCGATGGAATACGTCCTGCCATCGAGCCCGAATTCAACCGTTTCTGTCGCCACACTGCCGTCGATGTCATCGACGAGCTTGGTGATTGTTCGCTTTGCCATGCTGCCCTTTCCGGAGATGGATGTTTGGCACTGACGACGCGCCACATTATACACTAATTTTGCTAATTTTACAAGATAAATGTATGATAGAGACAACCAAGGAGGCGCCGTGAAAGACGAGGATATGAAGGATAAGCCGGATTCGTACTGGCGCGAGAAATTGACGCCGGAACAGTATAAGGTTCTACGAGAGCGTGGCACGGAGGCACCGGGTACTGGTGAGTACGTGAATACGAACGAGAAGGGCACTTATAGCTGTGCAGCCTGCGGCCAGGAGCTGTTTATGAGTGATACCAAGTTTGAAAGTACCCTGCCGGGGTTGCGGGGCTGGCCGGCATTTTATGCAGAAGCGGCTAAGGGACGAGTGGAGCTTAAGGAAGACGATTCTTTTGGCATGCACCGGACCGAGATCACGTGCGCGCGGTGTGGTTCGCACTTGGGCCATGTCTTTGATGGTGACCCTGTGGTGGCCGAAAAAGGTGGTACGCATTATTGCGTAAACTCTTGTTCGCTCAAGTTTACCCCTGCAAAATAATGGACGCCTTCCGGGGCAGGGTTTGGGAGTTTTATCACGACCATGGCCGCGACTTGCCGTGGCGACGAGACGTGACACCTTACGGTGTGTTTGTGAGCGAGATCATGTTGCAGCAGACTCAGGTGGCACGGGTACTCGACCGCTGGCCGCGATGGATGAAGCGGTTTCCGGATTTTGGAGCCTTGGCGGATGCAACCGTGGCTGAAGTATTAGCCGAATGGCAGGGCCTGGGTTACAACCGGCGGGCGCTGTGGCTGCGGCAGGCGGCAATGCGGGTGGCGGGCGAGTGGGACGGTGTGCTGCCGCGCGATCCAGTCATGCTCGTGACGCTGCCGGGAGTGGGGTCGAATACCGCCGGAAGCATGGTGGCTTTTGCCTATAACGAGCCGACTGTTTTTATTGAGACTAATATCCGGCGAGCGTTTCTGCATGAATTTTTCAATGATGAACCGGCGGTATGTGCCAGCTTTCCAGACGGCGTTCCAGACCGGGAGCTTTTGCCGTTGGTGGCCGAAGCTTTGGACCGCGAGCATCCGCGTGAGTGGTATTGGGCGCTGATGGATTATGGGGCGGATTTGGCCAAGCGCGTGCTGAACCCGAACCGCCGGAGCAGGCACTACAATGTCCAATCCAGGTTTGAGGGGAGTTTTCGGCAAATTCGCGGGGAGGTGTTGAGGCAACTCCTAACCGGGCCAAAAGCTGCAGATGCTTGGGGGATTGCCGACGAGCGTTTGCCTAAGGTCTTGAAAGCTCTGGTGGCGGAAGGTTTTGCAACCGAGAAAAACGGCGTTTACTGGCTCTGAGGGACGGCGCCTAATTGTTGCATGAGGCTGAGGTTGTCTACCAAGCCGCGTGACTGAACGATTTTGCCATTTTTAATCTTGAAAATTGTGATGCCTTTCCACGTGACGGGTTTATTTGTAGCCGGCACGAGGCCTACTGGCCCACGCAGGTCCCCCTTATGGGTGGCGGTGGCAGAGAATTCAACGACCACTTCATCCCCCTCAGCCATGAGGTGGTGGATCGTTGTGCGCACGTCTGGAAACATTCGGCGGTTGTCGGCAACAAACGCTTTGAGGCCTTCTGCACCGGGTTTACGCCACGGGGGCAAATCGACCACGACGTAATCTGGTTCGCATAGTTCATCTACCGCGGCTAGGTTGGCCTGGTTCCAAATTTCTTCGTAGAAACGCCTGGCAATTGCTTTGTTATGTTCTTCTTGGCTCATAGGGCCATTATAAAGCTAATTCGATCATTTCGGTTTGGGGTTGTAAGATAGAGCACATGAGCACCAACCTGCCCTACGAATCGCTGCACAACCACACTATTGTGTCGGATGGCACTCAGACGTACCTGGAGGTGCTGGAGGCCGCGCGGCGTAATAAGGTGGGTGTGGTGGCATTCACGGATCACGACACGCTCCCGGGCGCTAAGGACCTCGAAACACTCAAGGCATACGACGGGCCAGTGAAGTGGTTGGTAGGCTGCGAGATTTCGAGCGGGTTGCCGCGTGAGCTGGGTGGAGGTGTTACGAGTTCGCTACATATTCTGGGGCTGTTTACCGACCCAACGAACGTGGCGTTGCTCGAGCATTGCAAGAAGGCGGTGGCGGCGCGCAATGAGCGCATGGAGCGGATTGTGGCCAATCTGAAAAAGTTAGGGTTCAATATCAGCGTGCAGGACTGCCTGGAGGCTTCGGGCGGTGAGAACGTGGGCCGGCCGCATATCGTGCGGGCGCTCAATTCGCATCCGGAGAACGCTGCTGTCATAGACCAGATCCGCGCGGATATGGAAAAGGCGGCGGTGGGCAGCGCCCAGGTAGCAATGGATTACGCCCATATGATGGAACGCCCGCCGAGTGATTATCCGTACCGGCTGTTTTTGAGCGACGATGCTTTTGTGCCGGGGGTGTACGTGGACTATTTGTATTCGATTGATTTGGACGAAGCGGTGCGGCTGATCCGCGGCGCCGGCGGAGTAGCAATTGTGGCGCATTGGTACACCGTGGAACGCAAAATCAATTCGGAGATGCTTGAGGGGCTGATCCGTGACGGCCGGATAGACGGCATGGAGCTCATGGGCAATCCCATCAACTCGGCGGCGCGCCGGGCTGAGCCGGTGCTGCGAGCCATGGCGGTGCGTACCGGCTGTATCACCACTTACGGTATCGATGGCCACAAAGAGAGCGACATGGAGAACTTCGTGGCCGACCAAAGCGTGGCGGGCAAGAGTGTGGGCCAAACGGCCAAGCTGATTGAGCGGACCAAGCCGGCCCTGGGCTGGAGTAACTTTTCGAAGTAGCTACATTGAAGAGGTTTGATACACGCGTACTTCACAGCCCGGGGCGTTCGACAGCGGGCAATCCGCGGCCATTTTGAGGGCTTCGTCGAGGTTCTCGGCCTTTACCACGGAGTAACCAACAATAGTGTCGTTTTCGTGTTTGATGGCGCCGTCCTTATAAACGGCTTTGTTTTCGGCACCGGGGGCGACGGGGTTGCCACTGTCCACGACGTTTGAGCCTAATGTGTCAAACCATTTGTTCCACGCATCCAAAGATTCTTGGCTTGGTGCGGTTTTGATGTCGCTGTGGTAGATGTAGAGGTAGTTTTTCATGACGGGTCCTTATTTGCTCTCGCGAGCATTATTAATGTAATTTTCCAAGGTCTCTTCGTCTGTTCCCCAGTCGGACCGGTACTGCATGAGCCAGGCTTGGGCGGTGCGCAAGGAGGCTCTTTTGAGAGCTACAAAATTGGTGCGCCCGACTTTTTTGCGCTGGACCAACCCGGCCTCTTCCAGTACCCGGATGTGGCGGTGGATCGAGGGGAGCGACAGATTGTGCTCCGCAGCCAGATCGGCCACCGTGGCCGGGCGGAAAGACAGGGTGTTGAACATGCCCCGGCGCTTGGGATTGGCCAAGGCGTCAAAGACACTGTCTAACTGAGGGGAATTGATATCCAAGTCTTTAATACTTAACATACACGTTAAGTATAGTATGACGAGATATTATGTCAACTTTAACCTTGGCATAAGCTATGCATTTTTGTAGCATTGAGAGGATTAAGCTTGTGCTTGAGGATGAGGCACAAGCGCTTAAAAACAGTCTTGGCCACCACTATTACTACCCTGATTGTTATTGGGTTGGTCTTTGTGGGTGGCTCGAGAATTCGTGACTGGGTGACGCAAAACTTATTCCGGCAATATGTGGCTAACGAAGGGGTGATTGCTGACCAGGTGGCTGCCGATCTGGAGAACGAGACCGCCAGTGCCCAGGATAAGCTCAATATAGCCGCTCAGATTCCGGCAATTCGTAACCCAGTTGACCCGGTGGCGTGCAGCACTGAGCTGGGTGTCCTTCTGGCTGGTCTGCAGTCAAAGCTGGGTAATTTGGGCCGAGTGAGTGCACAGGATGTGTTCGTGTGTTCCGTGAACAAAGCGCTGATTGGGGTTTCGGGTAGCAAATTGGGACCCTACTTGCCGGAAATTATGAGTGACCCCAAGCACCAGCCAGTACTTAGCCGCGTGATTTTGCCCCCAGGAGCGACCTACGCAGTGGCGCTGCATGTCCCGGTATACGATGCCAAAGGCCAATTCAGCGGCACATTGGGTGGGGCGCTGTATCTGAAAGATTTAAAAGATAAGTTGTTGAAGAGTGTTAAATTTGCCCAGAACGGGTTTGCGTTCGTGCTCGATGATAATGGCGATGTACTTTACCATCCCAAAACGGAGCTGATTGGCAAGAATCTGGATTCGCCCGATGTGCGGAAGAGCTTCTCGAACCTGGTCGGCTTACAGGCGGCGGTAGCGGCAGCCAAAGCCGGCCATAGCGGGACAGTGAGGTATAGCTTGGATGGTGTAGAGAAGGTGGCGGTCTACCGTTCGGCTCAAGTGCTGCCGAACCACCGCTGGGTGGTAATGGCAACAGCGCCGGTGGCTGACGCAGCGAGCTTGCTCAAGGCGGTTGGCGTAGACCAGGCTTTCTGGACGGCAATTGCAATGCAAACCGGCGCGTTGATGCTTGTGGCATTTGTGGTGGTGTTGGGTACTTTGCGAGCAATCCGGCTGCAAGAGAGCTTGGCGCGGGAGAAGTCCAGAATCCAGACCATGCTTGCAAGTATTGGTGACGGAGTGATAGCGATTGACCGGGAGGGGCGAATCTTGTTGTTTAATGCTGCGGCGGAGCTGATCACCGGCTGGAGTAGTGCCGAGGCAGTGGGGCGTCCATGGCGTGAGATCATGAACCTAATTGGTGAACATGACCGCCGGCCGGCCGGCGGGTTCATAGATGTGGCAATACGGACTGGTAAGGCTCAGCACATGGCGAGCAATACGCTCCTGGTGCGCCGGGATGAGGTTGAGGTGCCGGTTGGCGACAGCGCGGCGCCTATACTTGATGTGACTGGAGTGGCAATGGGTGTGATTATCGTGTTCCGGGATATGACTGAGGAACGCGAAACGGCGCGGATGAAGTCGGACTTTGCCTATGCTTCGCACCAATTTAGGACACCGTTAACGCAGGCAATGACGGCCCTCGACCTGGCGCAGAATGAAACGAGCCGGAAGCAGTTGAAGGAGGATTTAGCAATGGCCCGCATCGGCACGGAAAGCGCTCACCGGCTGGCAACTAAGATGTTGGCGATGGCCGACGTCGATAATGGCCGGGTGCAGGTGACGCTAGCCAGCGTGGACGTAGCGGGCCTGCTCCGGGACGTGGAGGCAGAGGTGCGCGAGCATTTGTCCAAGGGGCCGAAGTTTCAAATTGCGGTGGCACCGGAACTAAAGAGCGTGCAGACTGCTCCCGACTTGCTCAAGCAAATCGTGGCCGAACTGCTCTACAACGCCGCGGATTACGGCGACGGTAAGGCGGTGTCGGTGGCAGCACGGCGACGTGCCCACGAGCTGGAGTTGGAAGTGCACAATACGGGGGCGCCGATCAGTACAGAGGATCAAGCGCAGATATTTACGCGTTTCTTCCGGGGGGCCAACAAGCCGGTGGACCTGGCAGGAGCGGGCCTGGGACTGTATCTAGTGCGCGAGTATGTTAAG
>DATAMV010000157.1:0-5817 GCA_036266515.1 Candidatus Saccharimonadia bacterium | reverse complement strand
ACAAAGTATTTGGGACAACCGTACGCATCGCTGCGGCGAGTCTGACGGCCTTTGGGCTTGCCAGCCTGCTCGATGTGATGGTGTTCTCTCGTATGCGCGAAGCCATGCACAAAAAAGCGCTGTGGTTACGCAATAACGTATCGAATTTTGTATCGCAGCTGTTTGATACAACTATTTTCATTACGCTTGCGTTTTATGCTCTTGATAAGCCTTTTAATGACAACTTTAGCTTTTTACTCGGGATCATCGTTCCCTATTGGCTGCTTAAGTGCCTGATGAGCGTGATTGAAACGCCGCTCGTGTACGCGGGCGTGGCCTGGCTGCGAAGCGGCGACAAGAAAGTGAAATCGGCGTAACAGCCGTGGAGCGCCTGGATTTTCCGAGCGTCGGTCGTCCGTACCTGGTGGCGAATTTCGTCGAGACGGTCGACGGTAAGGTGCAGGGCCCAGGCGCGGGATACTGGCCGATTGGGTCGGAAGCGGACTTTGAGCTGTTGCTAGATGTGCGGGCGCAGTGTGACGCGCTGGTGCACGGCCGCCAGACGGCGCTGGCCTTCGACCACGTGCAGCGGCTGGCTTCCGAGCCGTTTGCGCGCCGCCTAAAGGAGGCTGGCCGGACCGACCACTATACCTATGTAGTGCTAAGTGCGCATCCGGACGAGGCGCTACTTTCGCACATCGATCCGGCAAGTGCGCCGTTGCGAGTGGTGCTCGTAACCACCGAAGCGGCCAAGCTTCCTTCTGCGCCGGCTGGGGTGGAGATATGGCGCTGCGGCGACGGCCCGGAGATCGATCTAGCGGCATTTCGCGTGCGGGCCGGCAAAGAAAACTTGGGGCGGCTTACGCTCGAGGCCGGTCCCCGGTTGTTTGGGGCGTTTGTGCAGGCTCGGCTCGTGGACGAGCTGCTCGTGACGATCGCGCCGAAGCTGTTTGGCACAGCCTTTGGTACACCTACCATGATTAATGGTGTGCTATTTGAGCCGGATACGGTACCCGCCCTCGAGCTGGTGTCGGTCCGGGGTGCGAATAATGAGATTTTTGCGCGATACCGGTTTAAGGAGGTGGCAAAGTGAAATTAACGGCTATTAAGTCCAAGCCGCTTCGGGCCGGGGACTTTACGCTAACGCAATTTGTTGACGAATACGTGAAGGATCTGCCTCCACGGTCGGTGCTAGCCATTACGTCTAAGGTAGTGGCGCTCTGCGAAGGCCGGGTGGTAAAGATCGGCGATATACCGAAGGAGGAGCTGGTACGCCGGGAAGCCGATTACTACATCCCTGGTGCGCGCAATCGGTACGGGGTTATTGTGACCATCAAAGACGACATTTTCGTAGCGGCCGCCGGTGTCGATGAATCGAACGGAGACGGCAACTACGTGCTGTGGCCGGCCGATTCGCAGGCCAGCGCTAACGAGCTGCGAACGCATTTGAGCAAACGGTTTGGGTACGAAGTTGGCGTTATCATTACCGATAGCCGGGTAATTTCGATGCGACGTGGTACGCTCGGCGTTGGCCTTGCTCACAGCGGGTTTTCGGCTCTCAATAACTACATTGGAACGCCGGATATTTTTGGCTCGCATGATATGCAATATACCTACGCCGGCGTCATGGACGGGCTCGCCGCAGCTGCGGTTGTGTTGATGGGAGAAGGCACGGAATGCACACCTATGGTGGTCGTCGAAGATGCTGATTTTGTGAAATTCCAGGATCGAAATCCCACAGCCGAGGAGCTAGCGCTCCTTCATGTGCCGGTGGACGAGGATGTATACGCAGACATGCTCAAGGCTATGCCTTGGGAAAAGCGTCCGGGCAAGGATTAAAACGGCTCGGCTTGCTTGAGTGCGGTTGTGAGCGCCCGCGTTAGCTCGGCAGCGCTCGGTTTGCCGGGGTCGGCAAGCTGTTCGCCGGCCCTGGCAATTAAATACGCCGCAGTGGCGAGCCCCTTTGCGGGGCTGGCTTGGTTTTGCATCCAGAAGGTCGTGAGCACGCCGTAGAACAGTCCCGGCACCACACTTAAGTGATAATTAGTTGGAGTAACTATCAGTGGTCCGCCGGCCGCGATAATGATCTCGGTGCCATACACGGCGTACGAGCAGCGGCTGGCCGCGGCTAGGTCCTGGATGATCTCAAGCTTGTTTATGAG
This sequence comes from Candidatus Saccharimonadia bacterium, assembly GCA_036266515.1. Classification (GTDB taxonomy): domain Bacteria; phylum Patescibacteriota; class Saccharimonadia; order UBA4664; family UBA4664; genus UBA5169. The sequence continues at coordinate 3,676 of DATAMV010000157.1, read as the reverse complement.
CCCGGCGTGTGGCCGGATATTGATCGCTACACCGAGCGCCCCCGCGAGTTTGAAAGCCTCGGTCATGGTCAATATCACGAGGGTCTTGGGGTTGTCGGTGATGGCGGCGGGGTGTTGGCGCAGTGCCACCAGCGCGTCGTCGAAGACGGCTATGGGGCGCTCGATTTCAGCCATCAGCCGCTCGGTGAGCATGGCAGTGTCGGAGTTGTTGGAGAGGCTCGCTCCTATTGCCACTACGTCTGCCTCTTCACTGAGCTCTAGGATGCGTCCGAGCGCCTCGCGGCCAAGCGACCCCGATGGGCTGGCGGCAGCAAAGGCCGTGCCTGGGGCGCCACCTAGCAGCTTGGCTAGGACGTCAGGCAGGATGGCGGTGGTCTCGCCGGCACCGGCGGCCATGGCGTAGCCGTAGACTGACGTCGGCAGGCTAAACTCGCCTGAGTGTCCGCCCACAATCAAGAGTCGCCCTCCACCAGTACGAGTTACAGGGCGGTTATACAGCACGTCCGGGTAGAGCGGTGCGTCGGTTTGGCGGATAAATTCAGGAGTTTGGCTTGTCATTAGGTATATTATACCATTTGTAATACGTTTTGTAACTAGGCAGCGTTGGCACATTCCGGTTGGTTCGATATAGTGAACATATGGCTGAGCCGATGGTTTCAATTCAAAATTTCCGTATGCGGTTTGGCGATAATGTTGTCATTGATGACCTGTCGTTTGATGTGCACCAGGGTGAAACATTTGCGTTTTTGGGCTCAAATGGGTCCGGCAAGACAACTACGATCCGGACGCTACTCGGCATTTTTGAACCCACGGCTGGCAAGCTGTTGATCAAGGGCCAGCCCTACACGCCGAAATTGTCGCCGATGCTTGGGTACTTGCCCGAAGAGCGCGGGTTGTACAAGAAAGAATCGGTGCTGGCTACAATGCTCTACTTTGGCGAACTCAAACGCATGGACCGGGCGTCCGCGCGCCAATGGTGCCTAGAATACCTGGAACGCGTGGGCCTGGGTGACAAAGCGGCTACGCCGATCGAGAAGCTTTCGGGTGGCCAGCAGCAAAAGATCCAGCTTGGCGTAACGATCATGAATAACCCCGAGCTGATGATTCTGGACGAGCCCACCAAGGGCTTTGATCCGGTCAACCGGCGGCTACTTATGGACATCATAGAAGAACACAGCCGCCAGGGTGCCACAGTGATTTTAGTAACTCACCAGATGGAAGAGGTGGAGCGGCTGTGCGACCGTGTGATTTTGCTCAAAGACGGGCGCCGAAGGTTGTACGGGACCGTTGAAGAGATTCGGGGACAATATGGCGAGGAAGTTATCGAGCTTGAATATGACGGTCCCCTCCCCCGCTCCGCAAAGTCTTTTCGCGTTAATCAGGCCGGCAAGCGGGCAGCCGAACTGTCTTTGGTGGAGGGCGCTACGGCTCAGGCTGTCTTGCATGAACTTATGACGCACAAACAGCTGCTCATTAGTAAATTTGAACTGCGGCGTTCGTCGCTGGACGACATTTTCGTGGAGATTTATAACGAAGGCCTCGGGGCCGAGGGTAAGAAATGAGCGCACTACGAACGGTCGTTTGGTTTGAATTTGTGCGGACGCTTACCAAGCGCAGCTTCTGGGTGCGGACACTTTCGATTCCGGTATTGATTGCTGCCGTGATCACGTTGTCGATTTTTTCGAGTAAAGTGGCTCAGGACCAGCAAGGAGAGCAGCTTAAAGAAGCACATTTTTCGATTGCTATCCTTGATGATTCTAAGCTCATCTCCCCGGCCGTTCTGGCCGCGGTGCATGCCCGGTCCGTGGCGAGTCGTAGCGATGGTATCGAGATGGCCCGGTCCGGCAAGATAGATGCCTTCTTCTTCTATCCGGCTCACCCGTCCAAAGAGCCGGTGGAAATTTATGCCAAAGATGACGGACTCACGGGGAATAATAAGTACGAAGGGGTGGCGACGCAGCTGCTTCAGGCCAGCCTTGTGCAGAAAGTGGGCAGCGGTGAGCTTGCGCAGCTGCTCCAGACGGGCGCCGGCACCCAACTTGTAACGTATAAGAACGGTGAGCAGACCAAAGGCTTTGGCCGGGCCGTGGCGCCGGGGCTATTTCTGGTCCTGTTCTACGCCGTGATCGTCCTGCTGGGTAACCAGATGCTTACCAGCACCACCGAGGAAAAAGAAAACCGGGTGATTGAGATGATTCTGACCTCGGTGTCGGCGCGGACCGTGATTGTGGGCAAAATCATCGCGCTGGTTGCGTTGGGCGTGATTCAGATTGCGGCGATTTTGGTGCCGGTGCTCGTGGCGTATTTCGGGTTCCGTTCCCAGCTGCATATCCAGCAGATCGATCTCAGCCAAATTAGTTTCGCGCCCTGGCCGATCGTTGTGGGAGCGGCCCTGTTTACGGGCGGGTTTTTGCTGTTTACGGCGCTGCTGGTGGCGATTGGTGCGGCCGTGCCGACAGCCAAGGAGGCCAGCGCGTTCTTTGGCTTTACCATGATCCTTGTGTTTGTGCCGTTTTATGCGCTGGGCGTGATCATTTCCTCGCCGCACCAAGTAATGGTGCAGGTAATGTCGTTCTTCCCGCTGACGGCGCCTATTACGCTGATGCTGCGCAATGCTGCCGGAAATTTGAGCGTGCCGGAGACAGTTGTGGGTCTTGCCATCCTGTTTGTGACGGGCGCGGTTTTGATGGCGCTGGCGATTCGGATATTTCGTTTTGGTTCGCTCGAGTACGCCCGTAAACTGGGGCTGAGGGAAATCCTGACGCGCCGGTCATAGGCCAGTATACTAGGGTACATGAAGCACAAGCACGATAACGGGCAGCAGAGCCTAGCCAAGCTCATTCCGGGCTTACTCGTGCTACTTGTGATTACGATTTTGAGTATGGTGGTCGTGCAGCTGGTTGGTGGCGTGGAGCAGATGCGTGCGCTGGTAAATTCGGCCGGCGTCTGGGCCCCCCTGGTATTTCTGGGACTCAAGGCGGTTACTTATGTGGTCGCGCCGCTGAGTGGCGCGCCACTGACATTGATGGCTGGTGGTGTTTTTGGCTTGCAAAAAGGATTTATTCTCATCGTGGCAGGTGAAATGCTGGGGGCGTGCCTCAATTTCTGGATTGCCCGGCAGCTGGGCCGGCCGGCCATTCGGTGGTTTGGAGGCGACCGGACTATTCGCCGGGTGGATGGGGCGGTGCAGCACGTCGGAGGCTGGCGGGCGCTGCTGGTTTCGAGCGTGCTATTGTACCCAATTTATGACTTTATTAGCTATGCGGCCGGCCTGTCGGTCATCGGGTTTGGAACATTTTTCGTAATTTCGTTAGCGGGCATTGTGCCGTGGTCGGTGATGTGGGTATTTCTGGGCGAGCGGATCGTTACTATGTTTACCTATCAATGGCTGCTGATTGGCCTGGGTTTGATCGTACTGATTGGCCTGGGGTGGTGGCTCCGGCCGCGCCGGCGTTAATGTCCGCCCTCGACCCGAAACCCCGCCTTGCGCAGTTGCATGGCGACTTGAGTCTCGAGGGCTTCGGCCGCGGCCTGTGGGCGCACGCGAGGTAGTTGGCGGTACAGGTCGGGCCGCAGTTTGCCGCGGGCGCCGGCCTTAAAGATGCGGGCCGCGTGAAAGGCCGCGAAGCCGGTGTTGTGTTGCGCTAGCCGCTCCTCGGGCAGGTACAAGGTTTGG
>DATAMV010000156.1:0-1916 GCA_036266515.1 Candidatus Saccharimonadia bacterium | reverse complement strand
TAGGCTTACTCTCCAAACTACTCAAGCACGCCAATAACCACGGCATCAAAGTGGCGCTCGATCCCGGCAATGCCGAACTGGCACAGGCCAAAAAACTCCGTGCCCTGCTGCCACTACTCACAGTGCTAAAGGCCAACGCCGAAGAATTGCGGCAGCTATTTGGCGGCGCCGACCTTCGCGGCACGGTTGAGCTAGCCGACGGCATTTGCCCCTACGTCGTAGGCACCAATGGCCCGGCTGGATCCTATGCCGTCCACGAAGGCAAACTGTATCAGGCAGGGTCCTATCAAAAGGTAAAGGTCGTGGACCGGCTCGGTGCCGGCGACGCCTTCGGATCGGGGTTTGTGGCCGCGCTGGCCAAGGGGCTGGCCATCGAAGACGCGCTCACGCTTGGCAGCGCTAATGCCACGGGTGTGGTTGCGCAAATCGGGGCCAAAACCGGCATTTTGCGCACCGGCCGCGTCAAACGGATGAAGATTAAGGTCAGCATGATGGAGGGTAGGTCATGAGCACAATTGGACGGTTTTTGCAGGCCAAAGAGCCGTTGTTTGATCATGCCTTACACCAGCTTGAGCTTAAGTCGCACCAGCGCGGCGTGGATGTAAAACTGGCCGCCGAAATCGCTCAAACCGCAGCGAAGCGCACCAAAACCCTGGGCCTCACCCCCGACTGTACCGGTCCGGAACTCTACGATGCGCTCATTGCTTTAGTGGCCCAGCACGACGAGCACTTGGCCCGCGCCATCGGCGGCACCGATCCCACCAACCTGTCCGAAATGATCCCACTGATTGTCAAAGCGGCCGAAAATGCTCCGCTGCCCAAAGACGGTTGGTTCCTCAAGGAGGAGCGCGCCAAGGACATGCTGCGCCACATGCCACCACTGGCTATCATGGACCGCCTCGGACATCACTTGGTGTCGCGCCTGCTCGAAGAAGAAAACATCTACGAGCTGTTTCTGGCTCTGCGCTTTGTGGAAAGCCCCGAATTCCTCAATGATTTCGACCGCCAATACCTCGACCTCACGCCGGACGACTTCGAACCGCGCCGCATCCGGGTGGTGCCGTTCGCTGCGAGCAAATGGGGCGATGTCGCCGAGCACTTCATCCAAAAGAAGCGCCACAACATCACGCATTCCAAAGAGATGGGTGCCATCGCCATCATGCCCATGCGCGAAACCCACATGACCGGGATCACGCTTAAGGTCATGCCGCTGCTGTTTCATTACTTCAATGAAATCCGCTTGTACAGCTCGTTTTTTAAACTTATGCGGACTAAGCAAAACTTTGGTGCCATTATTTCCGACACGCTCATCGCTGACCCGGCCCACGTCAAAATCGCCGACAATGCCCACATCCACTGGCGCGTCATCCAGCGGTACTTCGGCAAGCTCACCACCGAGGTCCACCCAGAAATCTTTGAGCCGCATGTGCAGCCCGAAGACTTGCACTGGCGCCGCGCCGAAGAAGTGCTTTACGACATTGACCCCGAACTGGAATTCTGGAAAAACCTCGACTTTGTGGCCGTGCTCAAGGGCGACACCCACGACACTATTACCTTTAACCTCATGGATATCTCACTTAGCTACTCTAATGGTATTGCCTATGCGGACCGTTACCTTTACCATTTCCGGGAAGCGCTCTGGAATGAAGTGTTTGCCCGCTACCTGGGCGAAAAGGTCCTCGAAGAGCAACTGCTGGATAAATTGGATAATGCCGTGATCAAACCCGAGGTACTCAGCCGCAATGCGTAAACACGACCTTCGCTACCAAATTTGCGTGTCCGGCGCTGCCCGCGGCGATAGCGTGGACTTGGCCCACGAGCTGGCTGCCGAAGTCGGCCGGGCCATTGTGCGCGCTGGACACCTCGTGATTACAGGGGCCACCCGCGGTCTGCCATATTACGCCGCCAAGGCCGCC
>DATAMV010000155.1:0-3170 GCA_036266515.1 Candidatus Saccharimonadia bacterium | reverse complement strand
ACTTGTTTGCCGATCACGTTGGGATCGCGATTGAGACTGTTGTTCCAGAACCGATAGGTGAGAACTACCACGCCGGCGGCATTCGGGCCATCGTCTTGCGGGCCGATAAGACGTCCCAGCACGGGATGCAAACCCATGACTTCAAAAAAGGTTCCACTAACGACGCCACCTTGAATGGTACGCGGTTCACCCAGCCCCACCATGGTGAAGCCCATCGCGGAAAAGTCGCCGAACGAACCAACACTCTTCACGCTACCCTTCAGGTCCTGGAGCTCGGGCACAGAAAAGGTGGTGTTTTCCTCGTCCAGTCCAGGAGCGCTCTGGCGGACATAGATCAGCCGGGCTTCGTCACGATTGACCAGTGGCTTGAGAAGTACGCCACGCACCAGCGTGAAGATGGCGGAGTTGGCGCCGATGCCCAGCGCCAGCGTGAGTATCACGGTAACTGCCAAGCCGGGAGTCCGACGCAAAGAATGGACCGCAACTCTCAAATCGCGCACGAATGCCATGTTCGGTTACCTCCAACACTTTGGCAATGCTAGCACCATAGCTGGCAATGCGAAACCTTGCATCTCCAGCGATTTAGCAACTGACGCGGCACAACGCGTGCTGGATCAGCTGGTTTAAGTTAAGCTGCCCCGAGGTCATCGCGGCGGCGTGTCAGGTAAGCGGTCTCGGCGATATTGCCCGCCAGTTCAATGGCTTTGTCATACGCCGCACGCGATTTCTGACTCAATCCCAGCCGGCGCAGCAGTTCGGCGCGGGTTGCATGGTAAGCGTGATAGCTAGCCAGCCTGTCGTCAAGACCGTCGACTGTCGCCAGCGCCACCTCCGGACCGTCAACCTCGGCCACCGCGACGGCCCGGTTCAAGGCGATCACCGGCGAAGGGTCGAGGCGGACGAGTTGGTCATAGAGTGCGACGACCTGCGACCAGTCGGTATCCCGTACATGTTTGGCGGAGGTATGCACGGCGTTGATCGCCGCCAGAATTTGGTAGCGACCGGGAGCGGCGTCGGCAGCCAGGCGCTCGCAGACCAGTTGATGTCCCTCGGCGATCAGCGCTGCATTCCATGCCCCTCGGTCCTGCTCGCCGAGCGGTACCAGTTCGCCGCTCGCCGAAACCCGGGCCGTGCGGCGCGCCTCCGTGAGAAGCATCAGAGCCAGCAGGCCGGTCACCTCACCGTCGTCGGGCAAAAGGGCGCGGATGAGCCGAGTAAGGCGGATCGCTTCACCGGTCAGGCCAGGACGTATGGGGTCCTGGTCCGGGCCACTCGCCAGGTAGCCCTCGTTGAAAACGAGGAAGAGGACAGCCAGTACTCCGGAAACTCGTGCCGGAAGCTCCTCCGCCGACGGCGTGCGATAAGGGATACGAGCCACCCGGATCTTTGCCTTCGCGCGCGTGATCCGTTGCCCCATGGTGGTTTCCTGCACCAGAAAGGCACGGGCGATCTCAGCCATGGTTAGCCCGCCGACCATGCGCAGCGTCAGCGCCACACGTGCCTCCATCGAGAGCGCGGGATGACAGCAGGTGAAAATCAGCCGGAGCCGCTCATCCTCGATGGCCTCGAGAGGCTCGGACTGATCATTGCTGTACAAAATCTGAGCCTCCTTCTGCTTGTCGTCGCGCTTGTTCTCACGGCGAATCCGGTCGATAGCTTTGCGCTTGGCCGTGGTGGTCAGCCATGCGCCGGGATTTGCCGGTACGCCGTCCACCGGCCACCTCACAATGGCGGTCGCAAACGCTTCGGCCGACGCTTCCTCGGCCATGTCGAGGTTACCGAAACGTTTGGCCATCGCGGCGACCACGCGTGCCCACTCCTCGCGGTGAGCCTGCGTGATGGCTTCCTCAATCTCGATCACGCTGGGCCGGTTAGGAATGGCCGCACCTCCACCTTGCGATTGCACGCCTGCGACCCATCGGCAGCGAGTTTGAGCGCGACGTCGAGGTCAGGCGCCTCGATGATCCATAAACCGGCGATGTACTCCTTTGATTCCAGGAATGGCCCGTCAGTGAGCACCGCTTCGCCACCTCGGTTGTCGATCACAGTGGCCGTGCTGGGCGTCCCGAGGCCGCCGGCGAAGACCCAGTGACCGTTAGCTTGGAGCCGCGCGTTGAACACGTCTATGGCAGCCATCTCGGCCGGCGTGGCGAGGCCGGCGTTGTTGTCTATCACGGAAACCAGGTACTTCATCTCGCATCTTTTCTTCTGTTGGGCGTTCACCCTTACGACGAACAGATCGGCCCCAATCCGACAACCGCTTCCGGCACTTTTTTGATCAGATAATGGCTCTTCTAATTATGCGCTCAGGCGGAAAACCTATTAGCACCCTCACGATGAGCAAACGCCCCCTTGTTAAGTTGGCGGAGCAGGCACAAAAATGCCGCGGTCCTGGCCGCGGCATTGGATTGAGAGATCGAGAATTTTGGTTACTTGGGCGTCTGGCTGGTCTTCACGGCTTCCCGCTCTTGTGTGTTCGTTTGGGCCGGTCGGGTCCCAGTGGCCGCCTTATTCCTTGTTCATAAGGAGGTTCGTTTTCCTGCAATACGAATCTCTTCCTCATTGTCTTGGAAATGGGGCGCCGGCGCTCTTTGCGTCATGTGTGTTTGGGGAGGTGCGGCCTTCGCATCGCCTGCGTGGCAGTGTTCTTTGTGCCTGCCTGCAAGTCATGCGAGGCAACGGCCTCCGCTTGACCATTAACCTTCACTTGAATGTGCTCGACGTGCTGGATCGTTTCTCTCGGACTGAACCTTGGATGTGGGCAGGAACGCTCAAGCCGGGCACACCCGAATCCGAAAGAAACGCCGGCAGTCGTCTTTGCACCGGACTGCTGTGCGTGCTCCTTTGACCTCACCACAGCAGCAGGGACTCCTGCCTGGACTCTGAGTGGCTTGGGGGAGGGTAGCGGGCCGGAATTATAGCAACTTTGCTTTCAGACGCAACAAAGAAATGCACAAAATTCGCAACAAAGTGTGCGGGAAGAGCTCTTACCTGAGATTAAAGCGAAGATGGGACGAATAAATGAGCGCGACCGGGTTGCTTGTCCGGGCTGCGCTCTGTGGTTTCGGTTTACTTGGCCTTGGTTTTGAATTTCTCAATCGGGTTCTTTGCCTCTGTTTTGGTATTCTCATTGTGGGCGGAATCTGCCACAAAGTAGTAAATAGTATTGG
>DATAMV010000154.1:0-10549 GCA_036266515.1 Candidatus Saccharimonadia bacterium | reverse complement strand
GAGCCAGAGGTCGCGCCTGACGTAGAACAGCCGGCTGAAATGGAGCAACCGGCACCTGCTGGCCCCGTGCCTATGCAGGACAATGGGCCAATGCCACAACAGGGCGCCACCCCGGCGGGGCCTCCTGAGGTGACATTTAGCTGGCAGGCATCGGAATTTGTCCATCATCAGAAGAGTGTGGGATGGTATGCAACTCTGGCAGGAGCGGTTCTGCTGCTGATCGTGGTTGCGGTAATATTTCATTTTTGGCTTGAAATCGGCGTTTTCTTGGTTATGGGCATTGCCGTTTTCATTTATGCACAAAAACCCCCACGCACGATGCTGTATGAACTCAGTTCTGCCGGCATCCATATCGATGGCCGGGTGTATCCGTTCGCGGACTTCCGGTCGTTTGGCGTGATGCCCGACGAGGACTGGCACTCAATTGACCTTGAGCCGTCCAAGCGGTTTAATCCCCGGATTGTTCTCTTGTTTGATCCGCAAGATTTGGATGATATTGTCGGCCACCTCGAGCAACGCCTGCCCCGCGTGGACCGCAAACCGGACACAATCGAGCGTCTTACTCGGTACCTGCGCTTTTAGCCTTTATTCTTGCGCGGAAATATGGTAAGGTCGTACGGTACAATTCAACGGTATGCGCTCGTAGCTCAGTGGATAGAGCATCAGCTTGCGGTGCTGGGGGTCGGAGGTTCGACTCCTCCCGGGCGCACCAGAAATTATGCAAGGAAGCCCTAAGGGGCTTCTTTTTTATGGCTGTATAATCATAATTATGAGCCACCTAAGCAAGAGTCTTGTTCAACATCTACGCTTAATGTCTCCTGAGAGTTTGGCCCGGCCGTCGGATTTTCGCTATGGCAAGGCTATCTTTCAACGAGGCGGCGTCGAATTTATCGAACACTCTGCTACTAGAGTTGAAGCGTGGGTTGGAGGTCTTGAAGGAAGTGTGGTCGAGGGTGGAAGCCAGCGGCGTAGAACGCAGCTGTTCACGGAGCGTGGTGAACTTGCCTGGCACTGCGCCGGTAATCCTAAGACTCACCAGGTCTTTTGCAAACATTGTGTGGCGCTGGCGTTAGCAATACTTGCCGCAGACTTATAAGGTGATTTTTGTTTGTGATTTGCAAAATGGTTTGCGTTTGAGCTGAACCGGTTTTGCCATGGGATCGGCGCTTGAGCTGCTTGCGATACTCAACAAATTTGTTGAAATATGCTACCCTAGATTGGTTTCCGCTGTTTGAGGTGGGATCGTATTTTGTAAAACTTATGCTTACTTGTGAAAACATAAGCATTATAGATATACGGAGAGGTCGCATAGTTGGTCTAGTGCGCCGCACTCGAAATGCGGTGAAGCCGCAAGGCTTCCGTGGGTTCGAATCCCACCCTCTCCGCCAATAAAAAAGCCGCTGCAAATGCAGGGGCTTTTTTATTGATATAGACAGATAGAAAAAACTTGATTTTTTCTTGTTTTTTCACATTAATCGAGCGTAGCGGAACGAGCGATTGCACATCTTATGGGCGAGCGGATATGAGTTTTTGCGCCAAGAGTGCTTGGGCGCTGCTTTCGGCAATAAGGCCGCGATCCGTATAGACGGTGGCGAGGAGTTGATGCACTTCCAAATTACTGGGGTTGAGTGCAGCTGCATTGGTTAAATAGTCGGTGGCAGTGGATAAGTCGGCTGGTGTGCCACGGTCGAAGTAAATATGGCCGAGAAGCAGGTTGCGTTCGAACGAGGTGGGTTGCTTTACGAGCAAAGCTCTTGAGCTCTCTGGGAGCCCGCTGGCGTACAATTCGCCCGCAAGCGACACATTCCCGGCCTGCGCGCGTGCAAGGCGTCCTGCGGCCTCTGGTGAGCTTGTGAGGGGTATAAGTGGGGTGATGTCGGTGCTGCGGCCGGACAGGGCGTAGGCCAGGGCGGCCAGGAGGAGGTCGGCGTCGCTAGCACCGGCGTGGGCTACATCCGTGGCACGGTTAGCGGCCTCAGCGCTGCGTCCGAGTTCGATTAGCGTGCGCACCCGGAGTTCGGCGGCTTCACTCCCCTGTCCTGCTTCTTCAAGGGCGGCTAGCGCACTCTCAGAGTGGCCGGCTTTGATGAGAGTGCGGGCGAGGCCCAGAAAGGCATCACGGTTGTGCGGGTCCAGCCATGTGGCAAGGCGGTAGTCCGTGACTGCCTCTTGCGGCGGCGCGCTGGCAGCGGCGGATACAAATTGGACTGCCTGGTCGCGGGAGGCGGCTTGAAGGCCGGAACGCAGGGGGCTCCAGGCCGTGGCAATACTGGCCGCCGCCAACACAAAGATGAGGGTGCTGAATCCGAAAAAATTCACGTTTGAGCTAGGCGGACGCATTAGGCCTATCTTAGCATGAGCGGAATGCGCCGCGACATTGCTATGGTTAAATGGAAGATATGTTGAGGCAGCTCCAAACAATTCGTTCGCGCTGGTTGGCAATGGCAGCACTGTATCTGGCGTTCGTGACGATGTTTGTGATAAAGCTGGACCCGGACTTTGGTTGGCATCTGGAAGCCGGCCGGTATATCTTGGCGCACGGTGTCCCTGCTCACGATATGTTTACCTATACGGCCGCAAGTTTCCCGTGGATTGACCACGAGTGGCTGAGCAATGTAATCACGGCTCTGCTGATGGGCGCGGGAGGTTTGGGGCTGACGGCGGCAGTGTTCGCGGGGGTCTGGACGGCGGCTTTGGCGTTGGCGGCCCGGGTGGTGCGCTGGCCGGTGCTGGCGCTTGGGTTTGTAGCGGTTTCGGGCGACGCGGTTGTGCGCCCCCATGCGTTTACGGCGTTGTTCTTGGCAGGGCTACTGGTGATGCTCGACGGGAAGCATTTAGTAGAGGGCCGCCGCCGGTGGTGGCTGGTCCCCTATTTTGCGCTATGGGCGAATCTGCATGCGGGCTTCGTTTTGGGGTTCGTGGCCGTGGCTATGGCAGCAGTGCGGCGGCGGGAGTTGCGGCTGGTGGGCGTAGCGGCGGCGCTCGCGACGTTCATTAATCCCTATGGCCCCAGGCTCTACGAGGAAATCTGGCGCACGCTTTCCGACCCGGCGCTTCACACGGCCGTGGCCGAATGGCGACCCCTGGCAATAGGTGTAGCGAGCGGGTTGTATCTGGTGGCATTTTTGGCTGCGGGCGCCGCACGAGGTTGGCGGCGCGAGTCTATGGCATTCCCCCTGCTGGTTCTAGCGGCAGCCGTGATTGAGCAGCGGCATTTCATGTTGTTTGTAGTGGCGTCGCTTGGCGTGGTGAGCGAGGCCTACGGTGGATTTGAACGTCTGGTGCGGCGGCATTTCCGGTGGCTGGTGCCGGTGGTAGGCGCTGCAGCGGCGATCGCCATCGTAGTGCCGGTGTATGTGACATCGCGCCATCCGCAAAGCTATGTGGCGCCTCAAAGCATGGCAAATCTGCGAGCCCGGCCTTGTACGGGTAATCTATTTAACGACTACGACTTCGGCGGCTATGTGATCTGGCAGTTGCCTGGCACGAAAGTGTACATCGATGGCCGAATGCCGTCGTGGAACTGGCACGGAGTGAGCTACATGCAGCGTTGGGCGGCTGCAGTGGTGGGTGGTCCGGCGGCGGACCGGGAATTTGCCGCATACAACGTGCAGTGTGCGCTGCTCGAGCCGCGCCGCACGAAGTTGATTGGCCAGCTTAAGGACGAAGGGTGGCGCGTGACCGCGACCGACCCAATTGCGGTTTTGTTGCGCAAACCCTAGCCGAGATTGGTGAGCTGCTCGGTGATTTTAGCCAGGAGTGTCTTGGTTTCCTCGCGACGGTCGCGGGTTTCTTGGACCACGGCGGCCGGGGCGTTCTTGGTGTAATTTTCGTTGGCTAGTTTTGCCTCGAGGCCTTTGAGATAGGTTTGCTTCTCATCGCGCTGAGATTCGAGGCGGTGACGGCGGTTAGCCACGAGCTGGGCGTTGGCCTCGATCCAGGCTGCAACAGTGGTTCCCAGATAGAGTCCACTCCCCTCCCCCACTTGTTTCACGGCCCCGGCGCGGGCTAGGCGGGCAACAAGGTCAGCCGAGTCCGCGAGCTGTTGGTTGGTGGTTAGGATAACCGGCTTGGAAAGCTGCTCTTCTGCGGCTACCGCCCGGGTGGCCTGGACCACCGCTTTCACGTCTTCGAACTTGGCGGCCTGGGTTTTGAGCTCGGCCGGCGCTTTCACAGCCTGAGGCCAAACTGTTGTAATCAGTTGCCCCTCTTTGCCGGGCAGCGCATTCCAGATTGCCTCGGTTACGAATGGGGCGAATGGGTGGAGCACCGTGACGATGGTTGATAGTACATGGTAGAGGATGTTCGTATTTTGTTCGACCTTAGAGGCTTCGATATACCAGTCGGCGAAGTCGTCCCATAGGAGGGAGTAGACGGCTTGCCCAGCCTCGGAGAAGCGATAATCCTCGATGGCTTTGGTAACCTCGCGGACGGTGTCGTTGGTGCGGGCCAGAATCCAGGCGTCGGCCGGAGACTGGGGGACGGGGCGGGCAGGGGAGTAGTTCTCGGGGAATTGGCCGAGGATGAAGCGTGCTACGTTCCAGAGTTTGTTGCAGAAGTTGCGGTAGCCTTCGATCTTGCGCTCGCCCAGGGCGCCGTCATTGCCGGGGGTGATGCCGATGGTGAGAGCCAGGCGGACGGCGTCGGTGCCGTACTTGGCGGTCATTTCGAGGGGGTTGATGCCGTTATTTTTAGATTTGGACATCTTTTTGCCGTGCTCATCGGTCACGAGGCCGTGCAGGTAGACGGTGCGGAAGGGGACTTTCTTGGTCTTGAATAGGCCAAACATGATCATGCGGGTAACCCAGAGGAAAAGAATGTCGCGGCCGGTCTCCATGACGGAGGTGGGGTAGAAGCCTTTTTCGAAGTCGCCGGTGGCCATGAGGGTGGCAAAGGGCCACTGGCCGGACGAGAACCAGGTGTCAAAGTTGTCGGTCTCGGCCTCGTAGCCGCCCTGGCCGTATGTCTTGATGGCCTCTTCTTCGGTGCCGATGATGTACTCAGGCTTGGATTCGTCCGAGGTGTTGTTGTAGTACACGGGGATGCGGATACCCCACCAGTTTTGGCGCGAGATGTTCCAGTCGTGGAGGTTCTCGAGCCAATCGAGAGCGACTTTGGTGAAGCGCTCGGGGACGAATTTGATCTGGCCCTCTTTGATGGCTTTAATGGCGGGCTTCTTGAGCTCGTCGACCTTCATCCACCATTGCTCCACCACGAGCGGCTCGATTTGGGTGCCACAACGGTCGTGGTAGCCCACGGAGTGCGTGTAATTCATATCGATGTGGTCCATGAGGCCGCGCTCTTCGAGGTCGTGAGCCACCTGTTCGCGCGCTTCGGCGACCGGCATGCCGGCGTATTTGCCGGTGCGCTCGTTGAGCAGGCCGTCCGTGCCGATGACTGCGCGCACTTCCAGATTGTGGCGCAGGCCGATCTCCCAGTCATTGGGGTCGTGGGCGGGAGTGACCTTCATGGCGCCGGTACCGAATTCGGGATCGATGTGGGCGTCGCCGATCACCTGGAGCTTGATGGGACCATTGAGGTCCTCGGCGTCGATGGTCTTGCCGATAAGGTCTTTGTAGCGTTCGTCCTTGGGGTTAACCGCGATGGCGGTGTCGCCGAATTTGGTTTCGGGGCGAACGGTGGCGAGCACAAAGGGGCCGTATTTGATGTAGTACAGAGGGTCGATCTGTTCGCGGTATTTCACCTCGATGTCGGCGAAGGCGGAGCGGCAGCTAGGGCACCAGTTGACGATACGGTTGCCGCGGTAGATGTAGTCGGCGTCGTGGAGCTGCTTGAAGGTTTCGTAAACGGTGGCGACGACTTTGTCGTCCAGGGTAAACACGAAGCGCGACCAGTCCACGCTGAAGCCGAGCTGGCGCACTTGGTCCATCATGTTGTGCATGTTCTTCTGCGAGAAGTCCCAGGTTTGCTTGTAGAATTCTTCCCGGCCGAGGTCGAAGCGGCTTCTGCCGTCTTTGGCCAGCTGGCGCTCATACATCACCTGGGTTTCGATGCCGGCGTGGTCGGCGCCGGGGAGCCAGAGCGTGGGGTGGCCCTGCATGCGGCGGTAGCGGATCATGATGTCTTCGACCACAAACATGGCGTGGCCGAGGTGCAGGTCGCCGTTGGCATTGGGTGGCGGCATGATGATAGTGAAGGGGTCCTTGGTGGCCTTGGGGTCGGGTTTAAACGCGCCGGAGTCTTCCCAACGCTTGTAGAGATCTGCTTCGTATTTGGACGGACTGTAGGCTTTGTCGAGCTCGTAGCTGGGCATGAATGGTTCCTCTGAACGTTGTCGTTATGTGGCGAGGAGTCGCCGAGTTGTTATTGAGCGTAATTGTACTCGGACCCGCCGAGATTTGATAGGTTAAGCGGTTTTGTTCGACTGTAAAACCATCATGGCGCGGTTGAGGGCGACCTCGAAAGCTGTGTCGCTCATTTCGATGTACGTCTGACGTGTGGCCTGCGCCTGCTCGTGGACATGGGTGCTAGTGCCGCGACAGAAAGCCGCAAAGGCGCTGACTGTGAGCGGTTTCAGGCTGCCGAGCCAGGTGTTGGGGTGGGTTGCGGCAAATTGGACCACGAAGCGGTCGAACGCCGGTGATTGATTGCCCATGTAGACGGCGGTGTGCGGCAGGTCTTTGAGCTTAGCGACAAATTCCGGCATTACGGCGACACCTTCGACAATGATGCTGCGGTCGGCAGCTAGGCTGGTGCGCACGAGCTCCTCGACGGCCTTCCAGACCACGGTGTGTTCGCGGTCGGCTGCGGCGATGATGTCGGCGGTTTGTTCGCGCATGAGACGGGCCATTTCAGCTTCGTCGACGTTGAGACTGTCCAAATAGAACAAGTCTGGTTCGGCCTCAGCCGTGGTGGTCTTGCGGATGTGGGTCCGCACCATATCTGTAGACGTGACGGAGGCTTGTTTGCGGCGGGCGAGCATATGGGCCAGGGTGGATTTACCCACCCTTGGTGCCCCGCCAATGAAATAAGCCTGCGCCATAACCGCCTAGGCCTCTTGCTGGTGCGGCAGCGTTAGAGGTTCGGCCTGCGCGCGCTCGGACTTTTGGGCATCACGGGCGATTAGGATGACCGTGATGAGTAGGACGACCGCCCCAATGAATTGGCTGGTGGTGAGGCTTTGATGCAGGAAGGCGTAGCCAGTGATAAGCGCCGACAGTGGCCAGGTGAGCTCAAGGATGGCGCTGCGCGAGGCCGGCACGCGCTTGAGGCCAAAGTAGTAAATGGCCAGCGCTACGAACCCGGTTGAGAGCGTAATGAAGCCAATGTACTTCCATTGGACGGGGGCAAGTGCAAACAATGAGCCGCTGCCACCCATTAGAAATACGAAACCGAGAGCGAAAACCGGCGTGAGGGCAAAGCGTGCAGCGGTAATGTGGATCGAGGACGTGTCTTTGAGGGAATACTTGGAGAAGGCAGTGGATGTTCCCCAGCTGGCAGCGGCGCCTAGGGCGAACAGGGCGGCTAGAGCGGTGCCGGCACCAGTGGCAAAGTTGACAGTGAGGGTGGGGAAGGCTACCCAGTAGGCGGCCACGAGCGCGAGTGCGGACAGGAACAAGAAGCGGCGGGAAAGGCGCTCTTTGAGTAGGATTGCAGCCATGGAAATAGCAAACACAGGCTGTAGCTGCTGTAAGAGCACTACGACCGAGAACGGAATGTATTGGGTCTTGGAAAGCGCAGCGGTGTAGAGAATGGTGCCGAGAGCGCCGGATAGGAACGACACGCCAGTAATGGCCGCCCATTGCTTGCGGGTGAGTTTGCGGAACTGCTTGAATGTGGCCAGGATGATAGGGCTAATTAGGATGAGACCCAGCACATGCTCCCAAAAAACGACCACTGCGGGCGGCAGGCTGTACAGCTGCGTGCGCAAGAGGCCGTCAAGGCTCCACAAAAGAGCCGCTACTATAACTGAAATCGAACCGAGGCTTCGGAACTTCATGAACATCTCCTTTCTGCTGCCGGCATTGCTACTGGCACCACCCGCATTGCGATACGGGTCCCGACTATACGGTCGGCCCATGAGTCTCACATGGTCATCCCCTGGCGGGGTCGACGGCTATACGTCCGATTGGCGAATCTCACGCCACCCAAGAGGTTATATTGTTATTACGATCAGGATATTAGCAGTATGTGAGCTCGATTGCTAGGGGTAGAGGGGCCCGGAGCAAGCGCCCCGGACCCCCGCGTCAGAGTTCATATTCCGTCCGGTCCGGTTTGATGTCCCGTGTCCAGAGTGCTGCATACGCGTTGGGATCATCGACGTTTGCTACATCAATGTGTGCGCTTCCGTCTTCGAGTATGCCCCATTCGAGGGCAGCGACGAGGTTGACGACAAGGAGGTCGCCAGCAAGCTCGTCAAGCCAGCGGACTGGGTCGGCGACGGACGGCGGAATATTGAACGTGAATCTGACAGCCATGGCGCTCCCTTCAAGCGTCACGACGCCGAAATTGGCGTGGTCAGATTGTGCCGCCGGGCCAAACTATAATCAAGTACTAATTACACAACGAGCGCGGGATCGGCGTGAAGGGTGAGGGGATCGGCAGCGCGGCCGGCAATGGCTAGGTGGTAACCCATGGCTGCAATCATGGCGCCGTTGTCGGTGCAGTAGGGGAGGGGCGCGTAATGCATTTCGAGGGGGATTTGTTTGCTTACTTCCTCGCGTAGGCGAGTGTTGGCGGCAACTCCACCGGCGATCACCACTGTTTTGGGCTTGAATTCTTGATAGGCTCGCAGGAGCTGGCTGGTGAGAGTCTCGCAAACGGTGCGCTGGAAGCTGGCGGCCATGTCGGCTTTTTGCTGACCGGTGAGGCGGTTTGGCAGTTCCGTACTGAGTGTGCGGAAGTCGCCACCGACGGCGGCCTGCAGCGCTCGCAGGACGGCGGTTTTGAGCCCGGAGAAGCTGAAGTCGTAGCTGTCGCGGATGAGGGCCTTCGGAAGCTGGAAGGCCCGCTCATCGCCCTTGGGCGCCAATGCACCGATCTGGGGGCCGCCGGGGTAGGGCAGGCCGAGCATGCGCGCTACTTTGTCGAAGGCTTCGCCGGCGGCATCGTCACGGGTTTGGCCGAGCAGCTCGTATTCGAGAGGGGAGTGGAAGAGGAGCAGGTCGGAATGCTTGCCCGAGGCAGACAGTGATAGAAGAGGGAACAGGTCCGGAGTGAATCCGGCCGTGGCGGGGATGAGAGCGTTGGCAAAGGTGTGGGCCACCACGTGGTTGACGGCGTAGAGCGGCTTTTGCCGTGCCATAGCGATGCTGCGGGCTGTGAGTGTGCCGATGAGCAGGCTGCCAAGTAGACCCGGCCCGGCTGTCACGGCAATCCCGTCGATGTCGTCCCAGCTCACGCGGGCTTGCTCGAGCGCTTCGTGCACCACCGGCAGCACTACCTCGATATGGCTGCGGGCGGCCACTTCCGGCACCACGCCGCCGTATTCTTTATGGATGTCGATCTGGGACGCAATTACATTCGACATTACTTCGGTGCCGTCTTTGACGACAGCCGCGGCGGTTTCATCGCAGGAGGTTTCGATGCCGAGCAATAACATGAGGGCTATTGTAGTACAATGTCAGGTAATAGCTAGAGGGTATAATGGCCATTCAAACAACTGCAATCACGACCTTGTTAGGGCTGCTTGTGATGCTGGGAGCCTACCTGTATGTTGGCCAGCGCATTCACGAGAGTAAGACCCCGGTACTGAGGCCGGTGCGGCTCTTGCACCAATTCTTTTTGTCCATGGTTGTGTTTTTTATCCTGATGTCGTTGCCAGACCTGTGGCTAACGTTTGATCCGTCCAAATTTCCGCTATATATGGCATGGGGATATTCGATTGGTCATATTTTCTTGTATACGGCGTTTATTGCAGTTGGCCGGATGCTCTTTAGTATCGTGCCAAAGCTAGCAAGCAAGGAGAAGCTACTGACGGTGGTGCTTGGCGTTGTGACGGTGGTGATTACCGTCGTAAATGTGATCACGATGGTGTGGGGAACGCAGCCTGCATATAATGCCGAGCGCAGCCTGATTCAGTACAATGCCGCACCGGTCGTGGGAGCTACAATCGGCTTGATGGCAGCGATAACCGTGCTGCCGGCGGCCATTTTGTTCTTGATTAATGCCTTCCAAAACAAGGCCCGCCGGGTACGCTCGCTGCTGCTGGGGAGCGGTTTTGCGGTTATGGTTGTGGGCGGGCCGCTGCACGATGTGGCTAGGAGTTGGCAGATGTACCTGGCTGCTGATATTCTGGCGATTATTTGTATCGTACTGGTTGGTGCGGGTGTGGTTTACCGGTTCGAGGAGAGCATATCGCTTGAGCGCTCACAGTCGGCTCCGGTCAAGACTCCTTCGAGCTCCTCGGTTTGATTTCGTTTTAGAGCTGATCCACGAGCGTGGAGACTTGGGCTTTAACGACTTTGCCGTGATCGCGGTCGAGACGGCTAAATGGCGGCACTTCCAGGTAGAAGGTAGAGCCTTCGTTGATAATGCTTTCGCACCACACTCGGCCATTGATGCGCTTAGCCAGCTCAAGACAAAGGTA
>DATAMV010000153.1:0-2704 GCA_036266515.1 Candidatus Saccharimonadia bacterium | reverse complement strand
CGGCCAAATAGTGCCAGTACCAGGCCCGCTACGATGCCAGTTCCACCGAGGAATCCTACCAGCATCTCGACCACGTCCGGGACGAGCTGGCTAAAGCGGGCTTTGTAGGCGCGGGAAGCGCGGGCATTAAATGTATACATCAAATGAGCCCGCCCACGATTAAGGCTGGTCCCAGAAGGGGTATGGCTGGCCACAGAAGCAAAAGCAGCCCCCCGAACAAAAAGTAAGCCGTAATAAGAGCGAGTGCCATCAGCAGGGCGAATAGCCGCACGGTAAACCCAACGGCTCGTGATACCAGGTTGTCGCCGACCGCCCGCATCCGGTCGCCCAGAGATGCTCCCGGGTATGTAATAATGCGGCGCCAAGGTGCAAACATGGTCTTGATTAGGATCGGCACTGAAAACGTGAGGAAGGTGTCGCGAATGCGCGTGCTCATACGGCCGGCGGCATCACGCCAACCGGGCCCGTACCACCACTGCACAAAGGCCACAACAAGCATAAGGGCATTGTAGCATTATGCAGGCGTCAGGCCGAGGGTTAGCGGAGACTAATTCTTGACTTCGAATCCGCCAAAGATTGCGGCGCCCCGGATTTCCAGAACCGGCGCCCCGGCTTTGCCGGGCTTTACGGTTTTGTCCTTCCAGCCGCCGAAGATAGGTACGCCGGTGGTAACTACGCTCCAGGCCTCGGGTACGCGGATCTCAGCGCCGCCGAAGATGGCCGTGACGTCCAGGCTAGCCCGGCCTTTGATATCGGAATCGCGCAGGTCTAGCTCCACCCCACCAAACAGGCTCATGATTTGGCCACCTTTAAAGTCTTTGGTTTGGACCTTGGATTTGGCACCGGAAAAAATGGCGGTTTGATTAACATCTGGATTACCGGTGATTTGTGCACCGGTAAAGGGAGAACGGCTTACGAGGAATGACAAGCCCGTGATAATTATGGCAATCGGCCATAAAACATTCCACACATTAAAGTCGACAACTCCCAGCGTGCGCAATTGGAATAGCACGCCCGCTATGATAATAAAGAGCGGCCACAGGTATTGGCGGGGCCTGTTTATTAGAATGAGTGCCCCTAGTGTGATGATCAGGACCGGCCACCAGGCACCGATAAATGAGCCGAACCCAAGGATGCCCAGGGAGTTTAACAGGAAGCCGAATCCGAGGGCGACTATGACGAGGCCGATGAATATTTGAGGTGAGGATTGGTTTTTCATGAGGTCAGTATACACGAATAGTGCATTTAACCCGCTTATGCTATTGACAAAATTGTAACAATGGTATATACTACGCTGCGTTCACTTGAAACGACTCCTTACGGGGTCATTTTTTGTGAGTACCATTAAATGAAAGGTATATGAGTCACGCCCGTTTGTGACCCTTATGCGTAACATTGTGCAGTTTGCAGTATCTTCGGTACTGCTAGCTTCTCAGGTCCACATGCCTTTCTTAGGTGATGGGACCGCCATCGCTTCGGCGCCTGCGCCTCGCGGTGGTGTTTATGAGGTGAAACTTGACACTACGACGGCTACGGCGGCCGTGTTGGTAGCTCCTAAGGCTGCTGACTACGACGCCGACGTCTTGGCTCCTTTGCACGCCGCCCAGGCTGCTGCCGCTGCGAAAGCAGCTGCTGATGCTGCGGCCCGTGCCAAGGCCCGCCGGGTAGTTTATAAGGCTCCTGCCATCCAGGTTGCCGGCTCTCATGCCGACTGGATGCGCGCCGCCGGTATTGCCGAAAGTGATTTCGGCTACGTTGACTACATCATTGACCACGAAAGTGGTTGGGGTGTAACCAAGTACAACTATGGCGGTTCGGGTGCCTACGGTCTGGGTCAAGCCCTGCCGGCTAGTAAAATGGCTGTGTATGGTGCCGACTACATGACCAACCCTGTTACACAGCTTAAGTGGGCGAATGCCTACGCGGTTGGCCGCTACGGCTCTTGGGCCGGTGCGTACAGCCACTGGATCACCCGCCACAGCTGGTAACATCCGTCCGGTTCAAAATGACCCCAAACACATTACGTGTGCGGGGTCATTTTGTATGGGCCGGATTATATCACAAGCATTACTTTTTTACGCCACTACTTTGGCCCAAGTTATGGTGGGTTTTGGCGTTATCTTGAAATCTGAACAGAAGCCGATAATGGGGCCGGATCAGTTGTGTAAAAAGTTGGCAGATGGGTGTTGGTGAGGAGGCTGCGGACCTCGTCCGGGGTGGTGGCTTCCATCAGCTGGACCCGCAGGTCGCTGGCGCCCGGCCAGGAATTCACATAAATCTTGAAGAATTTTTTGAGGATCTGGAAGGGCTTATTGCTCCCCCACTGCTCGTAGAGGTCCAAATGCTTGAGCAGGATGGTGATCATTTCCTGCGGCGTATGCTCCGTGGGATTGGGGTCGAAGGTGTAAATGTCATGGAAGACACCCCGGCCGATCATGATGCCGTCGACGCCAGTTTCGGCGGCTAGCTGCAGCCCGTGAGCGTGGTCGCGGGCGTCGCCGTTGCCGATGACGACGGTATCTGGGGCGAGCTGGTTTCGCAGGGTGGCCACTTTGGCGATTTCGTTCCAGCGGGCCGGCACTTTGCTCATCTCGCGGACCGTACGGCCATGGATGGTGAGGGCAGCCAGGTTTTGGGTGAGCAAGAAGCCGGCCCAGTCTTCGGTGATGATTTTGTTTAGGCCGATGCGGGTTTTGACACTCAC
>DATAMV010000152.1:0-2136 GCA_036266515.1 Candidatus Saccharimonadia bacterium | reverse complement strand
TTTGTATAATGCTTAGATATGGGTTACGTATTATCGCAGGATCAAGCAACGGCGTTGCGCCAGATTGGGGCGTGGTTTAAGGGACGGACGGCACCGTATTTGACGTTGGGTGGGTATGCGGGGACCGGTAAAACCACACTCATTGCCTATCTGCGCAAAGCGCTTGAGGACTTCGACCCTGATGTGCGGGTGGCGTTTTGCGCCTACACCGGCAAAGCCACGCGCGTGCTTTCTACGAAGCTGCGTGAGCAGCGACTACACCGTAAAGGCGACACGGTCAGTACGATTCATAGTCTCATTTATACGGCCGAGGAGGGTGGTGATGTGCCGGTGTGGGTGCGCAAAGACGTGCTCGATGCCGGACTGATCGTGGTGGATGAGGCCAGTATGGTGGACGAGGCGATTTGGAAAGACTTGTTGAGCTTCGGCGTGCCGGTGTTGGCCGTAGGCGACCATGGCCAGCTGCCGCCGGTTGGTTCGGCTTTTAATTTGATGGCCGATCCCCAGCTGCGGCTGGAGCGAATCTTCCGCCAGGAGGCCGGCTCACCGATTATCGAGGTGGCCACGCTGGCGCGTGAGTCCGGCGTGTTGCCGGTGAAGCAATACGGCGCCGGCGTGCAGAAGCTCGATCGTGCTCAGCCCGAGACCGGTATCATGGTGCAAGAACTGCTAGAGAGCTGGCGGCCGGATCTTTTGGTACTGTGCGGCTATAACGCCACTCGCACCAAACTCAATGCGGCCATCCGTGGTATGCGCGATGTGGAGGGGCTGGCGCCACAATCCGGCGACCAGGTGGTTTGCCTGCGCAACAACCGCGGCAAGCGCATTTATAACGGCATGACCGGCCACATCGTGCGCATTACACCGGCCGAGGGTGAGGCGGGTGCGCAGTGGTACGAGATCGAAGTAGCGCTCGACGGTGAAGACTTCACGTATACCGGCTACACCTGGCGCGAACAATTTGGAGCGGCGGAGGCGGTCAAAACCATTCCGCTCGGTCCCGACGGCAAGCGCGGTGACCTCTGGGATTTTGGCTACGCGCTGACGGTGCACAAGGCCCAAGGCTCCCAGGCGCCGCGCGTGCTGCTGTTCGAGGAGCGGTTTGGGCGTTCGAGCGACGAGGATTTCCGCCGCTGGCTATACACCGGCGTGACGCGGGCAGAGCTTGAGTTAACCGTGGTGGGTCCCAACCCCGAGCCTATGATCTAAACGGACTGAGTGCGTCGGCCGGCGAGAGTCTTGCGTCGGCTGAGAATAATGCTCGCGATAGTTAGATTATTAATTATGACGGCCGTTGGATAAGCGAGGCCAACGAAGCTGGGACTAGGGAGGCTGGCCAGCGTGAGGATACTACCGGCGGCGCCTATTACGAAGCCCTCCCAGGTTTCGGCTTGGGGTGCGATCCAGGAGTGGCGCCATGTTGGCAACGAGGCGAGCATAAAAACGCAGAGTACGATCGCGACTGCAGCACCCGGCGAACCAGTCGCACGCCAAACGATAATACCTGCTACTGCCAAAATCTGGCAGGTGATATCAAAGAGCGTGTATTTACGCACGCCGTGTTTTATGGCTGTAATTGTAATGCAGCCGAGAGCAAGTACGCCGATGCCCGAGAACAAAGCAGTGCTTGTCGCACCGGCTTGCAAGGCTGCTACCGCGTTTATGCAATTAATAAGGGTGTAAGTAACCCAAGTAACAATATTTGGGTGCGTTTTGCCTTTGATGGTGTCGATGATATAAGGAATGGCGCCGGAGCTGGCAATTACAGCTCCCAAAACGGCAAGCAGGCTTCTCAAGCTAAGATCCTTGCATTAACTGTATTAGCCTACCACAGTCGGCGGGGTGGTTGGAGGCTCTGGAGCGGGGTTTGCGGCGGCCATGGTGTCGGGGCCGGTAGTGGCTGCAGGGGTGGGGCTGGTGGGAGGCGGTGCGACTGGGCTAGCCGGGACTACCGGAGTGCCGCTTGCGTCCTTTCCCCCACGGATGACCTTGATGGCTTTACTGGCCCAGATGAGGTGCATTACCATCAGGATGGCTAAAAGGCCGATACGGGCGCCCAGAAGGAGCCCCAGGCCGATCATGATGCCGATGTCCCATCCGAGTGCCTTGATGGCTTTGGTGGCGCCGTCCAGTGCT
>DATAMV010000151.1:0-2382 GCA_036266515.1 Candidatus Saccharimonadia bacterium | reverse complement strand
GGCCACCAGATTGTCCTGGGTGTTTTTGAGGCCATCGCGGATGACATTTGAGATGACTTCGGCTTCGGCGTCGATTTGCAATTGTTGCTCCTCAGACGAAAGCTGGGCGTGCCGTTCGCGGGCGCCGGCTTCAAGACCATCGAGGCGGATGAGAATGACCACCTGGGCAGCTCGCAGGCCCAGCTGTAGGATGTCGGCCTGGCGGTGAATGTCGGCCGGGTCAATAGAGGGAGCTGTGAGTAGGTGCCGAATGAAATCGGCGCGCACGCGTTCGGCTGATTGGATTTTATCGAGTAGGAAGTGCTGGTAAACGATGACTTCGGCCAGGCCTTGCATGAGGGTAATGGCCTCTTGAGTGATGGGGCCGGTGTCTACCGGCAGGCCGAAGACGGCAATCGTGCGTTCGTCATATACAAACGGCCACCATTTGGTGGGGCGGTCCTCGAAGTCCGAGGTGGTGGCGCGGCCGGTCTGGGCGGCAGCAAGAGCCTCAGGCACAACGGCGTGAGTAACGCTGCCCGCGAGAATTTGGCCGGAAAGGTCGGTGATGAGGAGGTCGCGGCGCAGCACCTGGTTGGCTTTGTCGGTAATTTGGCGGGCGAGGGCTGAATTAAAGATCATCAGGTGCGCTCCACGAATCGGCTGTAGAGAATGGCCAGCTTAATTTGAATTGCGTCGTCGAATACGCGGGGGTTGAGGCCGAGGGCTTCGGTAATGCGGTCAAGGCGATAAACAAGGGTGTTGCGGTGAATGCCAAGCTCTTCAGCGGTGCGGGTGAGCGACATATCCAGATTGAAGAACGCCTCGAGCGTTTGGATGATCTCGTGATTTTCGCCGAGGCGCTCAAGCAGTTCCCGCGAGAAATAGATGTTGTTCTCGTCCACCCCCGAAAGCAGCGGCGCCACGACGCCGAAATCGTCGATGTGGTACACGCGGTCGGCGTCCCAGGTCTGGGCGCCCAGCTCGATGGCCGAGGTGGCTTCGTGGTAGCTCTGGCGCAGGCCCTCAAGGCCGGGGTGGTAGTTGCCGATGCCGACCGTGGCGGGTGGCTTGAGCTCGCTTTTGAGGATGCCGTAGATGACGCTGAGTGATTTCTTAAAGCTTTCCAGCCCGGCTTCCAGATCGGAATCGCCGGAGGGCAGGAGGTCTTTGAGGATGCAGAAGCTGGTGCCGCCGAGGTAGCTCACGACGTTTTCGCGGCTGGAAGTATAAAACGAGTTGAGGGCGCGGGTGATGCCGGCCTTGTAGCGCTGGAGCTGCACTTCCCGGTCGCCGGACGGATCCTGGTAGCGGGCAGTGAGGCTGGGGTCGTCGATCTGAATGACGATGGCGATGCGGGGCCGGTCGAGCTCGATATCGAACAGGCGGGCCTCGGCGGTTAGCAGCGCCCAATCTGGCTGGGGTTGGTTGAGAAGGTCATAAATGAATTTGTCGAGGCGCTCGTCTTGGCGTGGGATCTGCTCGAGCACAAGCGATTGGTGCATTACGAGCTCGGCAATCGAGCGGATAAGCGGGGCGATCTCTTCGTGATTGGGCATCTCGGCCATAAGTACGATGTTGCCCACTACGCTGCCGCTATACGAAAAGGGGATGGCCCACGGCATGCTGTCCAAAGCGATAGATTCCGGTTTGAGAGCGGAAGTTTGGGCGAGTGGCTGGCCGTCTTCATCTGTCACCCGCAGCTCCTGGCTCACGAGCGCACTGACCTTGGCGCAGATTTTGTCGGCGATTTGCTGACTGAGCATGCTCCCAAACCTCTTATCTTGTCAGATAGTACAACTAGCGTATCCTGTGGGAGGCTTGGGCTGCAAGCATTAGCGTGATGGTTTTTTAGCCTTGGTGAACGATCTGCTGGATGGCTCGGTGAAGAGCCGGTGCCCCGTAGCAACCAGTGAAGTTGGCCTCGGCTTTGGTTAGGGGTTTGGAGTAATCAATGGGCTTGCCCCAAAAATCGGTATAGGTACCACCGGCTGCCTCAATAACGGCTTGCTGGGCGACATTATCCCATATCTTACTGGTTTGGTTCATGCCGGCACCGTAGGCTCCACGGGCGATCAGCGCGGCGTCAAAAGCGGAGTTACTCGAGCGCAGATTACGAATTCCGAGTACGATCCGGGCAATAATATTTGCTTCGGAGTATGTGAGGTCGGGTTGTTCTTGATGACCGTCAATTTCGTAAACCACGAGGCTTGAGAGCAATTGGGTTTCGGTAGACACATGGATGGGGTCGCCGTTGCAAGTGGCGCCGTGACCGGGTGCCCCCACGTAGACCTCATTAAAACTAGGGAGCGCGATGCCCCCGGCGATTGGCTTATCGCCCTCGAGCAGGCCCATCATTACCCCATACGTCGGTACGGCATTGGCAAAGTTGCTGGTGCCGTC
>DATAMV010000150.1:0-2115 GCA_036266515.1 Candidatus Saccharimonadia bacterium | reverse complement strand
GTCTATTTTTGGCTTTGCATCAGACTTTCCCACTAAAATACCATTGAATCGCCGAAGTGTGAGCCCGTCCTTCGAACGTTCATAGTAGTATTTGCCGATCCATTGAAGATCAATATCCTTGATTCCAACCTCCTCGGCGGTTTCACGCACAGCTGCTTCGGCATAATCCTCGCCAGCGTCGACATGCCCGGTAGCCGACAAATCCCATAAAAGGGGCGATTCAGTTTTTTTCTCACTACGCTGCTGGAGGAGAATTTGGCCGGAGGAGTTCTTAATTACAACTTTCACCATACGGTGAATGAGCCCTTGTTCGCGAGCGGTTTTCCGCTCAGATTGACCAATAACGTTGTCATTTTTATCAACGATTGTTATAAGTTCACGCTTGGTCATGGTTTTTGAGTGATCGCGTCCTTAAAATCAGCCACGATTTTTTCGGTCACGAAGCGAATGCGTCGATCGGTGAGGCGGATGGCGATGGGGGTGCGCCCGGCGACTTTGCCGTCGACCATAATGCCGGTGGGTGGGTCGGTTTCGATGACGACGCGGTTGGCCAAGAAACGGGTGGTAGCGGTATCCTCGAGTGCTGAAAGGCCGCGGTTGCGTAGGGTTTTCCAGACTACGCCGCCGAGTTTGAGCTTGGCAGCGGGGCGGTCGCTCAACGACACAATGAGGCGGTTTTCCGCGAGCGGGTTGAGAAATTTCTGATTTGAAACCGATAGGGTAAACATGTCGCAATCCAGAGTATAGGCGCCGTCGACCTCGATGTGGCATTTGAGGCTACCGAAGTTGGAGGCGTGTCCAAAGCTTTGAGCGTATTGCTTGAGCCTGGCTCGCATACCGGTTTGAGTGGTGTCGACGGTTTTATCTAGATCGGTCTCGAAGCCAAGGGTAAGGGTCGAGAGAAAGAATTTTTGACCGGCCGCAATCAGAGAATAGGGAGTGAGCCGGCGGGCGGCTAGTGCCTCACAGGCTTGGGGCCAGGTGATGATGCCGAGCTGGTTTGCTACCCGGTTGCCGGTGCCGATCGGGATGATACCGACGGCCACGTTGTCGCTCTCGACGCCGTTGATGACCTCGTTGACCGTGTCGTCGCCGCCCACGGCCACGATGGTAGTATGGCCCGCTGCTACGGCGGCTTTGGCGAGGCGGGTGGCGTCGCCCGGGCCAGTGGTTTTTGCCCACTCGCCGCGTATACCGAGCTCATCGAGGCGGGTGCGCAACTTCTCTTGCAGAGTTTTGACCTGTCCGTGACCGGCGGCCGGATTAACGATGTAGTAATACATGGCGGGCTCGTTGGATTAGAGTTTGCGTGGGCGTTGGGGCGGGGGAGGGGCCGCGGGTTCTTCGGCCTTCTCGGCCGGGGCGATGCTGCTGATGCGGTTAAGACGGCTGCGACCGATAAACACTCCGCCCGATGCGATGGCGATGCCGCCGGCGGTGATATCGCCTTGGACTTCGCCGCTTTCGCGGATAAAGGCCTCGCCAGTGGCGGCAATATCGCCCGTGAGATGGCCGGCCACCGTGACGTTGGCCCCTTTGATGGTGGCTTTGATGGTGGCGTTAACTCCAATGGTGACGTCGCCGGTGGTTGTGATGGTACCCTCGAGGTTTCCATCAATCATGATATCGGATTGGCCTTCGAGAGTACCGCGAACGATGACGCCGGCTCCGATGATGGTTTCCGCACTTAGGACACCGAGGGCGTCATCATGAGATTTTCTGGCCATGGGGTTACCTCCTAATTGATCTTGGGAATGCGCTTGGCAGCTTGAGAAAGAGCCTGCTCCTCCTCGGCCGAAAGCTGATACTTGCTTTTGCCGAAGTCGACTGGCTTCACGTACACTCGTGTTCCTTGCCGGCCGTGGATGCTCGAAAGCACATAACCGGAGTCGTGAGCGTCCAAGACGGCGAGGCTAAAGCTCTGGTCGCCGCCGGTGTCGCCGAACGGATTAAACCGCACAATCGAGATTTTTTGCGAGGCGGTGGCGCCCGTAATGGCGAGGCGCTCGTATTCGGCGGCTAGTTCGGTGAGGCGGCGGTCAACTTCTTCGACCCGCGCCAAATGACCGGTCAGCGTAGTTTCAAGCGAGCCGGAGTCTGTACCGCCGAGTGCGG
>DATAMV010000149.1:0-2637 GCA_036266515.1 Candidatus Saccharimonadia bacterium | reverse complement strand
CCACCACGACATCCAATGCGAGCGTAGCTCTACTAAGCTAGCAAATGACCGAACTCCCCAAAACATGTAGACTGCTGCGGCTAGGTACGGTATGGCGATAAAACCGCCCAGGTACCAAAACTCGGCATGGATATAACTGGCTACCGGGTACTGTACCTGGGCGATGCCAAAAATAATGAGCCCAATACACAGCAAACGGTATGCATGGCGCAACTGAGGTCGAAAGTTTTGGACGCCCTGCAAAAAGAGCCAGGCAGCAGTTGCGCTAAACCCGGCCACGACCGCCCATAATGCCGTATTTACAAGATTAAGCTGGTCCCACGTGTGGTATTTGTTGCGCAGAGCAAGGTAGAACCATACCCCCATAAATAGTGAGGTAAAGGTACCAAGCAGTACTGTTTTCCATACGCGGCGCATTCTTCCCCAAGCATAACACTAGTGCCAACAGCGCCCTGACCTCCCGATGCTGCCGGCGAACGCTAATAAATCGTTTGGCTACCAGTAGCCTAGTTTAGAGTATGATAACAATAGTTTTATGAACGCACGCCTTTATTCATACTGCGTTATTTTGCTCACGGTGTCCGTGAGCGTTTTGGCAGCTTGGCAGTTTTGGGTCAATCCACCGGTGGTGGGCAGCCTATATTCGGACACGCTGTATGCGTTTAACGGAACAATCACCATTCTAGTGGCCCCGCTGTTTGCCTGGGGGCTGAAGCGTTTCACCGCGGAGTTCCGCCGGACGTACCGCATATTTTGCTTCGGCGTGGGGCTTTTGGGATTGTCGCAGCTCATTTTATTCGTGGCGGCATTGATTCACTTGAGCCGTGACCAGGTGACGGTTCTAACGAGCGCGCCCTACATCCTGTCGTTTTGGCTTGAGTTTCTGGGCTTGCGGGCCTGTGCTAAGGTACTCAAGATCAAAACCGGCTGGGGCTCGGTTGTAGCGGTGGTGGGGGTCGGTATTGTGGCGGCCGCCGTGGCCGTGCTACTTCCCCGCGCCGACGCCGGCACCAGCACCCAGGTAGCGGCTACGACCGTGGGGGCGCTCGCGTTTATGGGGTCATTCTCGGTATTTATGGCGGCGCTGGCTGGGCGCATCCGCACCTCAACTGGCGCGCTCTATCGCACCGCGCTGGGTTCATTGTGGATGTCATTGACGATTTTTGCCGTAGCCAATCTCTTCATTCTGGCCGAAGAACTGTGGTTTGGCGGCGAGACCAATCAATATCTGTTTGCCTTTGGTATCCTCCTAGATAGTGTTGCCAGCTGCATCTTGCTCCAAGCCGGCTACGCCCATAACTTTATCGGGGTCACAACCCTTGAAAAAGCCGGTGACACGCACGAGGTGTCGTCGGTGGATATCATCGTCTATGCTGCCGGGCTGGTTTCGAACCGGGCTGAGATTGAGAAGACGCTCGACACTATGCGGACCATAACGGCGCGGTTTGGCTCCGGGCGGTCCATGAGCGCGGAGGACCAGCGGCAGTTGCGCGAGGCATATTTGGAGATTGAGCGGTATCTGACAACCCGCGACCCGGCCCAGCGCTTCACGGCCGCGGATTTGCGCGAACTGGTGAGCTCAACGCTGCACTTGGATTCGCGGCCGGGCGCTACGTTCTGGCCACAGCTGCCGCCGGCGAAAGCCAGCTAGAGCGCTTTGAGCCGCAGCGCCGACCACACCTCGTCGAGGGCGATTTGGCGCACCGGATCAAGGCCGTTTTGGTTGGCGATGTCTCGAATGATGTCGCGGTTGATATCGGTGCCGAGCTGGCCGGCTTTCGGGTAAGCGACCCAGGTGAGTTTGCCTTCGCCGACCGCGGTCTTAAGCGCACTAAGGCTTTGCTGCAGCTCGGCGCCATTCGCCGTAAATACAATCACGGCGTCGGCGGCTTCCGGTGCGGCCGGCATAGCATCCAGCGGAAGCTGCACGGGACTATTAACCTGCGCCACGGTTTGGCCGGGTTTGAGCTGGAGTTTCTTGTCGAGCATTGAGATTTCTTTCCTTAGTGTGGGCTTAGTGGCGAGATTGTAGATATTCCAGAAGGCCTTCGTGTAAGTGATGCTGCCCATCCCATATCACTGTGTTATAGCCCTCCAAAAAACCAGCCGGGTCTTCGGCCCGGAAATCAATGGCCCGGACCGCCGGATCTACCGCTTCTTGGATGTGGCGGTCGGTGCCCCCGCGGAATTGGTCAAACTTGTCGCCCCAGATTTCCACGGTGGCGGGGTCCTGCAGCGCTTGAGTGGATAGCCCTAGCGCGCTTAAGCAGGCCTCATCGGCGAGGATGCGTTTGACCGATTGCGTTTTCGAAACGCCCTTCAGCGCAAAATCGAGCGCCCAGACGCCGGCCAGACGCGGCGTAACCGGGATGTCCGCGGCCTGCAGCAGGACGTCGGCGCGCTCTAGGATGGGAATTCGCAGATCGAGCGCGCCGTGGGTTTGCGGGACTGAGACTTCGATCGCTGCTTCCTGCTCCGGCGTCAGGTCGTGGCCGTTGATAAACTCAAAGGTTATCTGGGGCCCGCGGTCCTCAATTATTACGTCGAGCGGATTGTCCCCGTATTTTTGTTTGAATTCGGCAGCGGTCACCGGCTCGTGGGTTTGGAGCTTAAATTCGGCAATAAGCTGCGCGATAA
>DATAMV010000148.1:0-8696 GCA_036266515.1 Candidatus Saccharimonadia bacterium | reverse complement strand
GATGTTGGTAAGCGTCCACCGGTTACGACTTAGCGCCGTTGACCCGCTTATGCCGCGCCTCGGTGCGGCGGGTGGCCTCGCGCTGGGCCAGGTGTTTTACGTCTTCCATTTCGGTGGTGAGGTCCTCAATATTCACGCCGTCTTTTTCGGCGATTCGCACGAGTGTGCGCATAATGATGGCGATTTCGCGTTCGGCCTGGAGGTCGGTTTCGTAATCAAGCTGGGACCGGATGTCGGACTTTTGGCTGGACCGATTTTGACTAATCATGACGAACGTCGAGAGGAAGATAGCCTCCAATGACACTATCATGGTGAGCAGACCAAACGGAAACGTATCGAACTCGTATGCATGGCCAAAGAGGCCGATGCCGGCCAGGATCCACAAGCCAAACCAGAACACGTGGAAGTATACGAACTTCATGTTGCCGGCGAAGGCAGTGATGGCGTCGGCTAACTTGTCTTCGACGTCCCGGAGTTGCTTGATATACGCATTTGGGTCAATGATTGCCACAATAGTCCCCTACGGCTTATTTAATAACCATTATGAGCACAAGCCCCGCTACAACCAACACGCCAAGGGCGGCGGCTACCATGTTTTGGGCTTGATTCTCACGGATTTCGACCTCGCGAAGGTTGCGCGCCGCCAGCACGTAGCCGGGGTGCAGGCCGCCGTTGTATACGAGCACAGCGGCTTCGCGGACACCCACCTGCGGCTCCCAGGTGAAGCGGTCCTGGCCATGGGTTTTGGCGAAGTCGAAAGTCCCGGACGGTGGCACCAGTGTTTGGCCTTTGAACTGGCCGTTTGAGGCCACAGCGGCATGGTTTTGATCAAACACGGTAACAAACGGCGCTAGGCTTGAACCCATCTCGACATGCCCAGGTCCAATGATTTCGATGGGGCCGACACCCTTTTCGAGCGCAGTCGCGCCGTCTTCTGCCAATTGGATTTGCGGGTCATTGGCGCTTTGCCGGTAATTTTGCTGCACCAGGACGTAGACGAGCATCGTGAAGCCAAAGCTTAAGATAAAGTAAGCTAGGCCAAACCGCATGGCCGGCGATACCGTCAATCCTGAATGTTTCATGAGATATCCTCAAGAATTATGGCTGTATCATACGTCAACTTGAAGCGCCATGCACTAGCGCGGGCTGAGCTATTGGCCGGCGCGGATCTTAGCGAGGAGTTTCACGAACGTGCGCTGTTCAGCGGCGGGAAGTGCGGATAGGCCCGGGACTACGATCTGAGCTGTTTGGCGGAAGAACTCTGCCCGCAAAGTACGGCCTTTGTCGGTCAGCGAAATTGTCTTAACGCGGCGGTCGGTGGGGTGGTCGCCCCGCTCGAGGTAGCCGGCCGCCACCAAGCGCTCGACGATGCCGGTGATGTTCGACGGGTCGCACGACAGGTTGTTCGAAAGAGCATTGGTGGGCACGGCGTGGTCTGGGTCCAACACGCAAAGAGCATTGGCCTGCATTAGAGTGAGGTCGTATTTTTCGGCGAGCTTAAGCATCTCTTGCTTAACGGGCATATACACCCATAGAAGGAGCATCGCCGTATTTGCTTGTGCTTCGGGCTTTGTCATGGTGTTATTATACTCTAAACGTATACCATTGACAACCTACATTGTTGAAGATTATTATTATTTATATTTATAACTAAATTGGAGCGTGCTTTTGACGAACCCACTACACAAATGGCGCATTTTTACAATTTTGGCAGTGGCCCAGTTTATGGTCGTTTTGGACCTTTCGATCGTAAATGTCGCGCTGCCCTTCATTAAAACCTCACTCAACTTCAGCGTCCACTCGCTGCAATGGGTCGTGACCGCCTACGCGCTGTGCTTTGGCGGATTTTTGCTGCTTGGTGGACGTGCGGCTGACCTCTATGGCCGGCGGCGAATGCTTCTCACCGGTATCATTGGGTTCACCACGTTTTCGCTCCTGATCGGCCTGTCGCACGCGGCCGGGCTATTGATCGCCCTGCGGGCCTTGCAGGGCGCGTCGGCCGCCCTCATGGCGCCGGCCGCCCTCTCGATTGTCCTCACGACCTTCCGCGACGGGGCAGACCGTAATAAGGCCTTGGGCTGGTGGACGAGCATTGCTGCTGGTGGCGCTGCCATGGGGCTGCTGCTGGGAGGCTTCATTACGCAGTACATTAACTGGCGGTGGAACTTCTTCATTAATGTGCCGGTGGGTATCACTATTGCCATCCTCGCCTGGCGAATGGTA
Source organism: Candidatus Saccharimonadia bacterium (assembly GCA_036266515.1). Classification (GTDB taxonomy): domain Bacteria; phylum Patescibacteriota; class Saccharimonadia; order UBA4664; family UBA4664; genus UBA5169. The sequence goes on along the minus strand of DATAMV010000148.1, from coordinate 6,473 downwards.
CCGGCCCATGCCAGTGAAGCTGAGCACCGCGACCTTGACCTGCCGGGAGCCGTGCTGGTAACCGCCGGGCTCATGACACTGGTGTTTGGGTTTAGTCAAACGGCGGTGTGGGGCTGGGGGTCGCCGGCTACCTTTGGGACGCTGGCGGCGGGGCTTGTACTGCTGGGGCTATTTATTCGCAATGAGGCGCGCAGTAGCCATCCGCTCATGCCGCTATCGATTTTCCGCATCCGCAACGTGACGGGCGCAAACCTCGTGATGGCGCCGACGTATGCCACAACGCTGGGCAACTTTTTCCTGATGTCGTTGTACCTGCAAAACTCCATGCACTTCACGCCGTTTCAAACCGGCCTGAGTTTCTTGCCGTTCCCGTTTGTATTGTCGATTGTGTCGAACTTGGTGCCGCGGGGTGTGGCCCGCTGGGGCTACAAGCGGTTTATTGTGCTGGGGCCGCTGTTTGTGCTGGCGGCTATGCTGTGGGTGGCGCATTTGCCGGCGCATGGGCACTACTTCACTGATGTACTGCCCGCGTTTATCCTGATGCCGATTGGGATGGGGATGATCTTTATGCCCCTCACGGCAGCGGCCACCTCTGGGGTGCCGGCGAACGAGGCGGGGCTGGCTTCGGGCCTCATCAGTACTTCGCAGCAAATGGGCGGCGCCGTGGGGTTATCGGTGCTTTCGAGCATCGCGGCGGCCGGCGGCGGGATCGTGGGCTACCACCACGCGGCGCTGGCGGCGGTGGTGTTCCTGGCAGTGGCGGCGATGCTCGGCATCACCGTGATCCGAAACGTACGGCGTCCGGCGGCAGTCCTTGCCAACCGATAGTTTGCTAAAATACACGCATGAATTTATTTGGCCGCCAGTGGCGCCTACCGTCATCACGGCTTGCCCAGCTTGGTTCCCTGCACATCCTCAATGACGGCTTCCTGGCGAGCTACTTGCTGTTGCTGCCGTTTATCGCCCGGAGTCAGCACCTCAACCTGACCCAAGTGGGATCGTTGGGGACGGTGATTAGCGCCGCCTCTATTGTGCTGGCCTTGCCCGCTGGATACCTGGCGGCAAAATTTGGGGGGTTGCGAACGCTGGTGGCAGCGCTGTTTGTCTATGCTACCGGCATGCTGGGAGCTGGGGTGTTTGGCCATTACTACTGGCTGCTCGTTGTGTTTGGGTTGGGCGGCATCGGCTTTGGGGTATTCCACCCGATTGCGTTTGCATTGATAGCAAAATGGTCGGTTAAAGAGACCCGGGGCCGGGCAATGGGCAATTTTACCGCGATTGGCGACGTGGGGCGCATCGGAATATCAGCGGCTTTGTCGTTTGTGGTGGCATATATCGGGTGGCAAAACACCGCCCTCGTCTATGCCACAGTGGCGCTGGTGGCCGCCGTGGTGTTTTACCGGTTTTTGCGGTCACAGCAAGATACGAGCTCGCAGGAAAAGAAGGTGGCTGGACCGCCGATGGCCCTACGCGCAATCGCCAAAAACCGCCGTTTTGTCTTGGCAATGGCTGCTTCGGCCTGCGACGGGTTTGCAAGCGCATCATTATATGTGTTTCTGCCCTTTCTCTTGCTCAAGCGCGGCGTTAGCCCGGCCTTTCTTGGCACATTCACGGGTGCGTTTTTTGTGGGCAACCTGCTTGGCAAGGTCATGCTCGGCCGGACCGTAGACAAACTAGGCAGTATTAAGGTGTTTATTGCCTCAGAGATACTCATGGCTGGGTTCATATTTATGCTAGCGAATTCGACAGCCTTGCCGGTGATAGTGTTCTGCGCAGTGGTGCTGGGTGCGTTCACCAAGGGAACGTTGCCGGTGCTTCAAGCCATGCTTTCGGAATCGGTGGAACACCATGGCAACTTCGAGAAAGCGTTTGGCCTGAGCGCTTTGGTGGCCAGTACGGCCGTAACGGTGGCACCATTCGTTTTGGGCTTTGTATCAGATAAATTAGGCATTATCCCCGCCTTTAATGTCATGGCCGTGGTGGCGCTGTGCGCGATTGTGCCGGCTACCGGTTACGCCTTGAGCAGGCCTAACCCCATTCGATCGTAGTCGGGGGCTTGTCCGAGATGCGGTAAACGACCGAGGCGATTTCGGGGATTTCATTGGTGAGGCGCCGGGACAGGTGGCGCAGGAATTCGTAGGGCAGCTCGGCCCACTCGGCGGTAAAACCGTTGACGCTCCAGATAGCCCAGAGGGCGAGCACCAGGCCGGAGCCCGCTTCATCACCTTTGGTGAAGGTATGGATGGACTGGGTGACGACCGCGCCGGCCTGCCAGACCGTGCTGTAGAGGCCGGCCTTTCGTAGCTCTTCGAGGTAGATGCCATCCGCGGCGCGGGCGATGCGCAGCTTCTCAGCCGTGACCTCGCCTTCGATGCGCACCACCAACCCCGGGCCGGGGAACGGGTGGCGTACCAGTAGGTCTTCGGCTACGCCAATGCTTCGGCCGATGGCGCGGGCGGTGTCCTTCACGCAGTCATCGAGCGGCGTGAGTTCCGCGCAGCTAAAGCCAAGGCCGGTATTGTGGTGGAGCTTGATTTGGTCCTTGCGGGCGCCGGTTTTGTGGCCGCCGCCGGACTCGGTAAGGTCGGTGTAGAGCGTCCCCTGGGCTATGAAGCCGGCGCCAAATTTCTGGATTTCAGCCTCAAGCACTGCTTTGTAAACGCCGCGCATAGCCAAGCGCTTGTCCGGCATGGTGGTGTGGCCCGCCAGAGCCTTCAAGAAGTCGTCGGTAGCGTCGTGGACGACCAGGTCGAGGTGGCTGAAATACTTTTCCACAAAGGCCTCGTCGTCCGGGCGGTCGATGCCGCGGATATATACGGCACGGATTTGCTCTGGCTTTAGCGCCTTGGTGAGCAGTCCGGCCACCACCGACGAATCGCTGCCGCCGGACAGAGCGAGCAGCACTTTGGCGTCCCCTACCTCCTGCTTGATTTCGGCGACTTTGCGGCCGGCAGCATCTTCGGCCGGGAAGCGGTCCTTGGCGCCGCAGATATTAAAGACAAAGTTTTCGTAGATTTGCAGCCCATGTTCGGTGGCGGTGACTTCCGGGTGAAACTGCACGCCCCAGAGGTGGTTCAGATGACCGACGGCCAGGGGGCCGTTGTCGCTGGTGGCAATGGCTTCCATGCCGCCGCCGGCCTCGATATGGTCGCCGTGGCTTTGGAGCACCTTGGAGCCGTTGGGAATACCGGCCAGGATCGGCGAATCCGGACTGGAAATGACGAGCTTGTGCTGGCCAAATTCACGGTGCGTGGCTACCCCAATCACAGCGCCGTGGTGGCGGGCCCACATCTGAAAGCCCAAGCAGACGCCTAGCACCGGAATGCCCAGATCGTAAATGGCGGTATCGAACGGCGGATTGTCGTTAGAAGAGGCCGGGCCGCCGGAAATAATGATGCCGGTGGGCGCGATGCGTTTAACGTCGGCCGCTTTGACCTGCGAAGGGTCAGCCACCAGACAATAGACACCGAGCTTGTCGAGAGCCAACTTAATGAGATGGTCAAACTGGCTGCCCATGGCAAAAAGCAAAAAGACCTCGTGGGTCTGGCGCAATGTTTGCTCGGCGGCAATTTCTTCCAAAATGTCGGGTGTAACGGCGGTCAGAGTATTGATCACGAGGCCTCCTTTGCTTTAAGCCTAGCAGCAAACTTTTGACGTAGTTTAGCAAGTTTTGGATTAATAACAACCTGGCAGTAGTCGGGGCGCTGGCCGCTTTCGTAGAAATTCTGGTGCTCGGCTTCGGCCTCGTAGAATTTATCGAGCGGTTTGACCTCGGTCACGATGGGCTTGTCGAACAGTTTTTGGGCTGCTTTAACCGACGCTTCGACGCCGCTTTTTTGGTCATCGCCGTCATACAGAATGATCGAGCGGTATTCCGGTCCCTTGTCGTAGCCTTGCTGGTCGAGGCTGGTAGGGTCGTGCATGGCCCAAAAGATTTCCAGGATATCGCCGAGGCTAATCACTTTGGGCTCGAAGGTCACTTGCACCACCTCGGCATGGCCGCTGGCTTTGGATGCCACCGTCCAATAGTCGGGGTTTGCGACATGGCCGCCGGCATACCCGGAGATGACGCTCGTGACACCTTCGACTTGGCGATACACCGTCTCGAGGCACCAGAAACAGCCGCCGCCTAGGACAATGGTTTCTGTTGAAGATTTAGTGCTTGTCATTGCTCATATTGTACCAAAAAGAAACGGGCCGCACCCGACCCGTCTCAAGATAGTCTTTGAAGTCTCGACTTTTTGGCACCTGCAGCACCCTTGCCAAAAGAAGCAAACTCTACTCTCATTGGCGTTTATCGCGGCTCCACCCCGACTATCTGATTTGTTTGTATCATCAGTGGCCAATGCGCGTCAATAGCATTAGCGGTTTGGAGGGCCTGGCAGCCGCATTTACAATTTATGCTTGACATTTCATGCAATATGGATTTAAGTTGAGCGTGTAACAACCCGCTGAGACGCGGTATTTATTGTTTAAAGGAACATCTGCATGACCGACCGTTTGCCGACCGGAGTAATTATTACTGACTGCTACGACGACAACGCGCGTGGCCGCCAGCAGACCCGCTTTATGCGGTTGTTTGGGGTGGTGCCGACGTTTTTGAGCGTTAAAGCACCGAGCCACTACCTGGAAGCCGGCGGCATCCAAGCGACTGGGCACCTCATTGACCAGCTTGACGCTGCCATTTCCTTGCCGCAGTCGCATAAGGGCGGTAAAACGGTCATATTAATGAATGTCGCGACCCGGGGCGAAGACGTGCGCAAGCGCTGGAATAACGGTACGCCGTTTTGCTACGCCTGGGTGGGTGACGTCCTGATCTGCTCCACCTACGACGGCCCGGGCCTCTCTCTCGCCCGTGACCTGGGTATCATTAAAGAGGTGCAGGTAATGGACATCCCAACGGTGATGAAAGCAGCCATTGAATGGGGCGAGCTCACCGAGGAAGAGGCTTACCGCATTGAGCACACCCAGTTCCGCAGCTACGAGTTTCTACCGTTGGCCGCGCGCTGGATTTATGAGGGCCGTGACGTGCCATCGGAAACCGGCACGCTCGAGCACCTGCCGTCGGTGAAAGACCATATTTGGTTCATCGACAACTTTGGCAACGCAAAAACCACGATCTTGCCGGAGCAGATCGGCTTCGAGGAGGGCAAGCAATTCAAGCTGGCTAACGGTCATGTGGCCGTTTGCACCCGCCGGCTCGCCGACGTACCCCACGGTAAAGTCGCTCTCACCATTGGCAGCTCTGGTTTTGGCAACCGCCGGTTTGTAGAGGTCACGATTCAGCGCGGCAACGCAGCCAAGACGCTCGGGTTGTCCGTGGGTGGCCTAGTAGTGGCCGAATCGGCCGTAGCCTCGGCTTAGACTCACCTCCTTGCTTGTATAAACAACCCGCCCGGGCATGGGCGGGTTGTTCGTTTTTGGCTATGTATGGCCATTGATTAAAGTGGCAATCTATGGTGCAATGATGGCGCCGCCCGCAGCAAAATCCGCAGGCGACGTTTCTTCACATGGCCGACTACGTGTGCGGCCCCGACGTTAGGAAAGTGAGATGACCGCAGGACCCACGGCTGCCCGCAGGGAGGGTAGCGACTACGCCCAGTTGACCAGGCTCGTCAGAGACAAGGGTCTGCTCAACGGCCGGCCCGGCTACTACACCGCGAAGATCGTCCTCACCTTGGGACTGTTCCTCGCCGTATGGCCGGTACTGCACGCAATCGGCGGAAGCTGGTTGACGACTGTTCTGGCCGCGGCGTTCCTCGCGGTCATGAGCAGCCAGATCGGCTTCATCGGGCATGACGCCGGACACCGGCAGATTGTCCGCTCGGCCCGCACGAGCAAATGGCTCGGCCTCGTGTTCGGCAACCTGTTCCTCGGGTTGTCGGAAGGGTGGTGGGACGACAAGCATCTGCGTCACCACCTCTACCCGAACAACTCGGAGCTGGACCCAGACGTCGCCCCCGGCGCCCTGAAGTTCTTCCGCGAAGACGCGGTGGGGCTGAAGGGGGTCGAGGGCTTCATGGCCCGCAACCAGCACCGCCTGTTCTTCCCGCTGCTCCTGCTGGAGGGCTGGAACCTCCACTGGGCCAGCGTCCAGGCGGTGCGCAACCCGGAACTTGCCTCAAGGCGGGTGCGCAATCTGGAAAAGGTCCTGCTCCTGATCCACACCGTGCTCTACGTGGGCGCGACCTTCATCGTCCTCCCCTGGGCCCAGGCGATCGTGTTCATCCTGGTGCACCAGGCTCTCTGGGGTGTCTTCATGGGCGTGTCGTTCGCGCCCAATCACAAGGGGATGCCCACCCTCACGGCGGCGCAGGAGAAAGACTTCCTGCGCCGGCAGGTGCTGACCTCGCGAAACCTGCGCGGTGCCTGGTGGTACAACTGGGTGATCACGTTCTTCTTCGGAGGGCTGGATCTCCAGATCGAACACCACCTGTGGCAGAGCATGCCGCGTCCGAACCTACGGCGGGCGC
>DATAMV010000147.1:0-10071 GCA_036266515.1 Candidatus Saccharimonadia bacterium | reverse complement strand
GTCAATAAATAGGGAGTATACAATGACATACCCCTTGTGCTTTAATAGTTATAACTTTTGAGGTGGATTGTGGAGAGAAGCGCGCTCAAGATTGAAGTATTGCTGGAACAGGTGATCAAATATGATGCCTCGGACTTGCACATCCAGGTGGGCTTGGCGCCGATGCTGCGAGTGGATGGTGCGCTCAAGCCAATCGAGGACACGCCGGTGCTCGAACCCAGTGACGTTGAGAAGCTGGTATTCTCGACTCTTGATGACGACCAAAAAGAGATCCTGATCAAAGATAAGGAAGTCGACTTTTCGTTCGCGTTCGGCAATTACGGCCGGTTCCGTGTGAATGCATTCCACGAGCGCGGCAACCTGGCGGCCGCGCTGCGGTTGATCCCGAGCAAGGTGCGCACCCTCGAAGAGCTGGAAATGCCCAAGATTTTGACCGAGTTTACCAAGTTCCCCCGGGGCCTGGTGCTGGTGACGGGGCCGACCGGCTCGGGTAAATCCACGACGCTTGCGGCTATGGTGGACATGATTAACGCCGACCAGTCTAAGCACATCCTGACGATTGAAGACCCGATCGAGTACGCACACAACTCCAAGAAATCGATCGTGGTACAGCGCGAAATTCACTACGACACCTATAGTTTCGCGGCTGCGCTTCGCAGCTCTTTGCGCCAAGACCCGGATGTGGTGCTCATCGGTGAGATGCGCGACCTTGAAACGATTGCCGCGGCCGTGACGATCGCAGAAACCGGCCACCTGGTGCTGGCGACGCTGCACACCAATAGTGCGGCCCAGTCTATCGACCGTATGATCGACGTGTTCCCGCCGCATCAGCAGCAGCAGATCCGTGTGCAGTTGGCCGGCATGCTTCAGGGCATATGTTCGCAGCGGCTTGTGCCGGGCATCGGCGGCGGGCGTGTGGTGGCAGCCGAGATTCTGGTAGCCACGGGTGCGGTACGCAACATCATCCGCGAGGGCAAGACCCACCAGCTAGACGCCGTGATCCAGACCGGTGGCGAATATGGTATGCAGAGCATGGACCGCACGCTCGTGGGCCTGGTGCAGCAAGGCAAGATTACCTATGATGAAGCCAAGAACTTTGCCATCGATCTGCAGGAACTCGAACGATTGATGAGAGGGTAGCGTTTTTTCATGCAGTCATTTGTTTATACAGCTTACAAGACCGAGTCGGGGGAGAACGTCAAAGCCGAGGTGTCGGCCGAGAATGAACGCTCTGCGGCCAAGCTGTTAATGGCCCAGGGCTTGTTCCCGATTTCGATCGAGAACAAAGCCGAAAGCAGCCTACTGGCCAAATCTGGATTTGGCACCCGCATCAGTGGTAAGGAGCGGGTGATCTTTACGCGCCAGCTATCCACGCTTATCAACGCGGGGCTCCCGCTCACGCAATCCTTGCGTACGGTGAGCGAGCAGATCCAAAACAAGGCGCTCCACGACATTGTGGTGGCGATTGTAGCGAGCGTGGAATCGGGCACGAGCCTGAGTGCGTCCTTTGCTAAGTATCCCAAAGTCTTTAGTGACGTGTACGTGAGCCTGGTGGCGGCTGGTGAGGCGAGTGGTTCGCTCGATAAGGCGCTTGAACGCATCGCCATGCAGCAGGAAAAGGACGCCGCCATCGTGGGCAAAATCCGCGGTGCGCTCATCTATCCGATCATTGTGCTCGGCGTGATTGCCGCGGTGTTGGTGTTTATGCTCACGACGGTGCTACCGCAGGTGGGCGGCTTGTATAAAGACTTGCACAAACCACTGCCGGTTCTCACCCAAACGCTACTAGCAATTTCGAGCTTCATTACGCACTTCTGGTTCATTGTCGTGATCGCGGCCATCGGCGGCTTCTTCGTCCTGCGCAATTATATCCAGACCGAGAGCGGGCGGGCGATCGCCGACAACTTCAAGCTGCACATGCCGATATTTGGCCGGATTTACCGCAAAGTCTACATGGCGCGGTTCGCACGCACCCTGGGCACGATGCTTTCGAGTGGTATCCCGATGCTGGAGGCACTACGGATCGTGAAGAACGCCATCGCCAACGTGCATGTGGAAGCGGTGATCGAAAAGAGCATGCAAGGTGTGAAAGGTGGCAAGGCGCTGTCATCGACGCTCGAGAACAATGAGACATTCATTCGGCTGGTGCCGCAAATGATCAAGATCGGCGAGCAATCCGGCGCCATCGACTCCATGCTCGACCGCGTGGCTACCTATTACGAGAATGAAGTAGACGAAGAGGTGAAGAACATTTCGACCACCATCGAGCCAATCCTCATGGTGGTGCTGGGTGTGACCGTTGGCGGCGTGATTGCGGCCATCCTTTTGCCGGTTTACTCACTCGTAGGCAACGGTGGCGTCAACGCGCTGAAATAGGTGGGCGAAAATTCGCTATCTTAAGGAATTGAAGTCGGTTGACAGCCATAAAGCATAAGTGCAATACTGAGCCTAAGTTGTAATCATTCAACAAATTAACGAAAGGTGAGAAGTTAAGTGAGTAACCTTCTTAAGAAAGAAAAAGGGTTTACCCTCATAGAAATCGTGCTGGTCTTGGCCATCGCCGGTCTCTTGTTGGTAATCGTCTTCTTGGCTGTGTCTGGTGCTCAGAAGAGCCGCCGCGACACGCAGCGCAAGAATGACCTGAGCCGCATTGCTGCCCAGGTGGAGAGCTATGCCTCCAATAACGGTGGTCAATATCCAACTGGGGCTCAGTTTACCGCCAACCTCGGTGTGGGTGGTGCATACGCGCTGACTAATGCTAAGGACCCGCTTTCGGGCAACGTTTACACTTACGGTGGTTTGGTTGTCCCGTCTGGTGGTACTTCGGCTGGTGTGGCCTATACTATAGGTGGCGCTGGTGTGACCGCTTGTGATGGTACTGCCATGACCGGCACCCGTACGTTCAAGGTTCAGATGGACCTCGAGCAGGGTACGGCTTGCGTCGACAACCATTAGACAAAAACGTCTGATAAAAAGAGGCCTTCGGGCCTCTTTTTAGTTATAATCTGCTTATGGTTAACTCGAGCCGTGGGTTTACTGTGATCCAATTTATTGTCGCGATGACTGTAAGCGGCTTGTTGTTGGTGGGCGTCCTCCTGATGATCCTGCAGCGCACCTGGCGCGACGATCAGCGGCGGCGTGATTTGGGCACGGTGGAGGCGATGATTGAGCGTAGCGCCGCCAACAATCTGGGCCGCTACCCCAAGACCAAGGACGCCGACGATCCAAACAGCGCCCTGCGCACTCAATTCCAGGCGCTGTGGCTCGAGGACCCCAAGGCCGGCAAGTATTACATAATAGGTTCGAATTTTGGCCCTTGTGATCCGTCTGCGGAGATGGCGAACCAGGGGGCCGGATATATCAGTTACGGACGGCCGGGTGATAACGGGAGTCCATTTAAACTCAGGATTTGCCTGGAATCGGGAGAGTATTGGTTTGGAAATTAGATTAGCGTGGGCAGTGGTTGGGATCGTGCTGGGCCTGGTGATGGGATCGGCGATCAATGCGATGGTATGGCGGATCAAAGTCGGCAAGAGCTGGGCGCATGGCCGCAGTGTGTGCTGTGACTGCGGACACCAGCTGGCGGCCAAGGACTTGGTACCGGTGCTGTCGTGGCTGCTGCTCGGCGGCAAGTGCCGCTACTGCCGCAAGCCCATTAAGGACCATCCGATCGTAGAGCTGGTGACGGCGATAGTGTTTGGCCTGAGCGCCTATGTGATGGCAGCACCGGCGACTGTGGTGGGCTGGGTGGCGCTGGTGGGCTGGCTGGTGATTGCAACGATGCTCATTATTTTGGCGGCGTACGACGCGCGTTGGATGATTCTGCCGAACAAAATCATGTTTCCGCTGATTGGCGTGGCCATAATCTACGCGGTGACATTGTCGGTGCTGGCGCGGGATCCGAAGGTGGTTATGGGCGCGGTCATCGCTGCGGCCTTGGCCGGCGGCGGTTTTTGGTTTCTAGAGGTGGCAAGCAAGGGGCGGGCCATGGGCGGCGGCGATACGAAGCTGGCGTTTGCGATGGGTTTGATACTCGGCGTGCAGGGTACCGCGATAGCGTTGTTTCTCGCGTTTGATGTGGCCGCAGTGGTAGGCCTCATTATGATTGGCGCGCATCGCCGCCGCCGCACCGACCTGATCCCGTTTGGACCGTACCTGGTTGGTGGGACCGTGTTGGCGTATCTGTTTGGGCGGGCGATCGTGAACTGGTACCTCCAGATGAACGGAGTCTCGCTATGATGCGCTTATGCTATATTGGGAGTAGTTATGGCCGTTAATAAGCAAGCTGGTTTTACGTTGGTTGAGCTCGTGCTCGTGCTTGCGATTTCGGGTTCTTTACTGGTGATGGCGTTCATTGGCCAACGCGGGCTGCGCAGCCGGGCTCAGTTTGACGCCGATGTGAACAAGCTGGTTTCGAGTATTGCCGATGCTCACAACCAGTCGACGGCGGCGGTGAATATCGACGGCCCCGGTGACGGCACGCAAAATTGCGCCACCACCGTCGTGGCTAATGCCAACTATGTGTTTGCCGGCGTGGCCTGGAGCGGCTTGGATAATGCGGCCGGCTCGACGTTTTCGATGACGTTTTATGCGGCCGACCGGACCGCCGGCACGGCCTGCGTGTTTGATACGCGCACCATCGCCGTCCAGTCGGACAAGATCCGTGTGAACCCAGCGCCCGGTACCGGGGTCGCGAAGTCGCTGTTTGTGCGCGATGACTCCGGCGGCCTCAACGTCTGCGCGGTGACGGCCGCGGCTACCAATGTCCTCACCAGCTTCCAGGCCGGCGGCTGTGCGGGCGGTGCGGTCGCAAACACGGCGCTGGTCATTAACCTCAGTGACGCCGACGGCCACACCTCCCAGATACAGGTTGATCCCAGTGGCCTGGCGAAACGGATAAACTGACCTGCATGATATATTTAAGGTACTTATGCTTATGAAGCGGGCCAACCAGAGGCGGAAGGGGAATGAGCAGGGTTTTACCCTGGTAGAGCTGCTTGTGGCTATGGCGGTTTTTAGTTTCATGCTCGTGATCGTGGTGGTGGGCTTCATTAATATCGTGCATCTGCACAACCAGGCGATAGCTTCAAATATGGCCCAAGACAACGCCCGCACTGCCATCGATGAGATCGTGCGGGCCGTGCGCGACTCGCAGGGCGAAATTACGGCTACGGCCGGCCCCAATGGCACCTTGTGCGTGGGTAGTCCGACGGCTGGCCAGGAGCGGTATTATTATCTGAACGCCGGCATATTGTACCGGGCTAGCAACTGCACTACCCATCTTCCAACTCAGGCCGTAACCTCGAATGTGGTAGTGGTATCGAATTTCGCGCCGGTTGTTCAATCGGTGGGACCAACGGTGGTAAAGCCGGTGGTTCAGGTCGCGATAACGGTAGGTTCCAATAACGGCACAACGACTGGGAGCGGAGCAGGCCTGTCTTGCAATAACTCCAACGCCGACCGGACATTTTGCTCGGTAGTGACATTAACATCAGGAGCGGTTCCACGATGAAACAATCTAAGCCAAATGGGTTTGTGTCGTTATTTACGGCTATTATGATCAGCCTGCTGCTGCTGGTGATTACGGTGAGTCTGGTGTCTTTGGAGGCGGTGCAGCTGCGCAAGTCTGAAGACTCTGAGCAGACGCTGCGGGCGTATTATGCGGCTGAGGCTGGCGTCGAGGATGCGGTGAGCCGCGTGCTCAATAACCCCACCAACCACACCGACCAGCCGTGTTCGGCCAATAGCACCTTCGATATTCCCGGGACCGCCGGCTGGACCTGTCAAAAGATCACATTCTCGGGGTCGCCGAAGGGCAATTTGTCGGCCGATGCCGCTCAAACCGTTGATCCGGGTCACGTGACTGGCCCTAACTACAATAGTATGATCCTCGAGTGGAACCAGTCGACTACGGCCGGCTCGTACAACGTGGGCGCGGCTTTGCCGGCGCAGGGTGGGTACGCCGCGATACCGCCGCCGATAGAGCTATCGATTGCCTCGTACCCGAGTGGCGGGTTTAAGGCCAGCGACATTTGCGGCCCGGGGCAAACCCCGCCGGCTTGCTCGGTGCGGTTGCAAAATGCCCTGATTGTGCCGCGTGGCAATGCGGCTTCGCCGCAGGTGAACTTCAATGGCTTACTAGGTCACGGCCAGTGGGACGCCAACTGTGCTGTGGGGCCGCGCAGCTATAATATCGGCGGCAACACACTGAGCGGCTACAACTGCTACGCGATCATTACGAATCTTACGAATGCTAATGATTATCTGTTCCGGATCCGCTCGCGCTATCTTCAAACCTCATACCGTATGACGTTTATGACCGGTGCGACTGGTGGTGGCACGGTGGTGCCGGTACCTGACGGCACGGCTACTATCGATGTGACCGCCAAGGCCGGACAGACCTACCGCCGCGTGATCTCGAAGCTGGCGCTGGGTGAGGGTGCGGCAGCAGGCCTGAACTACGTGATTTACTCAGATACCAACGTCTGTAAGAACTTCACCGTACTAGATAACGCGGCCCCGGCGCCGAATACAGGGTGCTAGCGATGAAGCGGCCGGTATTAAAAAACGAGCGCGGCGATACTCTAGTTGAGGTGGTGATCGCACTGGCCATTCTGTCCCTGGTGCTGCTTTCGAGCACGCTCATTACCACCCAGGCGTTTCGGATTGGCCAAACCGCGCGTGAGCGCACCACGCTCACTGATGCGGCCCAGGTGCAAGCTGAGGCGCTGCGGAGCTTCCGCGACAATCACACCTGGGACCAGTTCTTGCACGGCGGCCTGATTAGCGGTGTGTCCTACAACGGCGTGTTGAATGCAGCTGGCCCCGGGCCGACAGCATGCCACATTACGGCCACGTGTATGAATATGAACCTCAAGACGTTTGTGGCGGGGTCTACCCAGTACGTGCCGGTGAGCGGGGCAATTGCTGGTCCGGTGCCCACCTCATATATCGAGATTACGGCGGTGGCTAATGCACCCCAAACCAGCGTGGACGTCACGATTAATTATGGTTTCACACCGCTTGGTGGGGGCGTACAGAATATTGGACACATTAAGACCACCCTCACGAACCTAAACTTCCACCCGTAATTTCAAGCGTTCTTGGGCTTGGAATGGAACTTTTCGTGCACAGCCTTGAGCTGGGGGTCGGTGATGTGGGTGTAGATTTGCGTGGTTGAAATATTGGCGTGGCCGAGCAGCCCTTGGACGCTGCGGATATCGGCGCCGTTGTGCAGCAGGTCGGTGGCAAAGCTGTGGCGCAGGGTGTGGGGAGTGACGTCCTTGGTGATCCCGGCGGCGATGGAGTAGCGTTTCACTAGACGCTGAACGGAGCGGACCGTGAGGCGGGTGTACATGCCGCCTTCATCTTCGTTTTGGGAGCCGGAGTAGTGAATGAAGAGGGGCTTGCCGGGATCTTTGCGGGTTTTGAGGTAGCGGTCGATCCAGTCGGCGGCTTGCTCGGAGATGAAGATGGGGCGGTCTTTTTGGCCTTTCCCGCGGACCATGAATTCGCGGCGGTCGAGATTGATATGGTCGGTGTTGAGATCAACGAGTTCGGATACGCGCAGGCCGCCTGAGAACAGCAGTTCGATAATGGCGCGGTCTCTGAGACCGACGGGGTTTGAGGTATCAATGGCCTCGAGCAGTCGCTCGACTTCTTCGGTTTCCAGGAAGGTAACCTTGGGCCGGGTGACTTTGGCGAGTTCGATCTTGGCGCTGTCGAGCGCCTTAATGTCGCGCTTGGCCAGATATTTCAGGAAGCTGCGCAGGGCAATGAGGTGGTAGTTTTGGGTAGTCTTGGTGAGGTCGTTGCCGCTCACGTCCTTGGTGCGGTTGAGTTCCAAGCGCCAGCGCCGGACCATTTCGGCGTCGAGCTTGGAAATATCGCAGTCGTCGGTAAACTCCACGAGCCGCATGAGGTAGTGGTTGTAGTTGGCGATGGTCTTTTGCGAGCGGTTTTGTTCAACTTCTAGATGCTCAAGGAAGTCGGTAACGAGCTCGGAGAGGGGAAGTTCGGCCATGGTTATTCCTTATGCTTTTATCGTACCACGTCGCACAATTATAAAAGCCCCCAGGCTGATGAGAGCCGGAGGCTTTTAATGGATAATTGCTGTGTCCCCGCGGGGACACACATTGCTGGCTGGGCCAGGTGTGCGTCCCCGCGGTCTTGCCGACCGTGAAGAATCGATTGCTCCACGGTCTGCGGGTTGTTCGTTGTTCACTCGTATTGCATGGCCTCGACGTCCATCCCCGGGGGGACCTGGTCGATGTCGGTGAGCATGGGCTGCCCGCCGCAGTCGTCACGGATCACGAAGTTGTAGATCGATCCGTCGAGGCGCATCACCGGAACGATGAGGGCGTCGCTCGGCTTGCTGTACGTGATCCACTGCGCGTGGACCACCAGCTTGCCGGTCGAGTCGGCCTTCATGTACATGGTGATGTACTTGCCTGCGGGCATGACCGTGGCGGTGATGTCGTGCCACTGCACCCGGCTGTTGTACGAGGTGTAGTTGCTGCGCCAGTTCGCCATTCGGTTAGCGTCGTTCGGGTTGAACCGGTCGACGATTCCCATGTGCGTGAGCATCAGCAGCGGGTCGCCCCCGATGTTCTGGTGACGATTGCCGCAGTACCGCTTGAGGAGTTCGCCAACCTCGACGCTGGAGTACTTGGAGTACAGCGTCGAACCGAAGTTGTTGTTGGCGGTGTCGTTGCCGTAGAAGTGCGGGGGCAGCTCCAGGGGAGCGTCCTCGCAGTCGATCTTCGGCTCCGGGCTCGGCACCGGGCTCGGGCTGGTTGAGGGCCCGCCCGGAGTGCTGGGCGTTGCCGCGGCGATGGGCGCGGTGTTGTGACTGACGCCGACGAGCTGGGTCGCAACGGCGACGAAGGTCAGCAGTCCCCCCAGCAGCGCCACGATGATGATGCGGCGGGTGCGTGAGGTCACGACTGCGTCTCCTCCTCGGCCGTGTTCTCGACGACCGTGTTCTCGATCTCGCGGTCCCAGATGAAGCCGGCGAGGGCACCGAAGAACACCGCGAAGACCGCGATGGTGATGACGTCGAGCGGCGCCTGGTGCATCGCCCAGCCCCAGTGGTAGGTCGTACCACCGATGGTGAGCGCGTGGCCGGACAGGAACGCCACGAACAGCAGGCCGACGAGGACGCCGACGCCGGCCCCGATCAGGGCCGACAGCCAGTTGAAGCGCGAGCGCACGTCGTTCCGGATGACCTGGATGACGGCGGGCTGCCGCTGCTCCAGCTCGGCGATGCGCTCCGTGAGGCGGGCGACGTTCTCGTCCGTGGCGTCGATCCGGTCATTGGTCTCGTCGACCGTGTCCTCCACCTCGTCGATCCGGTGGTTGACGGTCGTGAACTCCCGGGTGCAGAACGGCAGCCCGAGGCCGATGTAGCCGTGGACGCAGCCGATGTAGTGGCCGCCGGTGCAGGTGTTGCGGTCGCGGCGGGTCAGGGCGACGAGGCCCAGCGGGAGGCCGAGGCCGAGTGCGAGTGCCGTCATGCAGAACACGATGACGGCGGCGAGCGTGGATCCGCTCATTTCTGATCTCCGATCCGTTGGGTGTTGCTAGATACCGCGGACAGCGGGCACCACACCTACCTCTTTATTGAATTGAGAAGAGATAGACATAGTGCCCGCGGTCCCTGGAAGGAGAAAATGAGCATTTGGCAAAGAACAAACGAACGTCGACTATATTAACATATTTTTATTAAAAATGCAACAATTTAGGATCTAGCTTTCAGATTTAGGCGTTGGATTTCGGTGGGGATGGGGTTATCCATGAGACCCGCGTTGCGGCCAATTTTTACCGCGTGTTCGAGCCGGGTCAATTCTTCTTGTAAACGGATCAGCCCTTCTTCAGATATCTGGTAATGCATGCGTATTTTACCCGATTTTCGGGTGGGTCTGGAACCTGTTATATCAATAAGCCCTTCTGCATGGAGTTTTCCTAGGACTCTGCCGATTTGGGTATCTGACGGATAAATACTGCCCAGAGAGGCTTTTAATACTGCGCTTCGCAAGGCGTATGCGTGCAGCTCTCTGTCGACTAGTGCCA
>DATAMV010000146.1:0-8625 GCA_036266515.1 Candidatus Saccharimonadia bacterium | reverse complement strand
AGGAAATGCTAATCCTAAGCAGCGATCGGCTAACGGTTGCGGTTTTCGATAGTCTGGCCGAGGCTCTGGAAAAAGTGGCCAATGACCGGCGTGGCACCAAAGATTTGCAGGAGCGTCACCAGCGCTGCCACGCCGACGGTGGCGCCAAGTGTGGCGCCAAGGCCGGCAAAGAGGCCGCGCACAAATGAGCTCCAGACCTGGCGCCGAGTGCTGTGAAGCACATAAATGTAATCGAGAATCAGCGCGTCCTCAACTGCTTTCCCAAGCCGTTCGTAATTGACGCCGGATTTTTTGGGGTTTGCCTCGGCCCGGGAATCGATCATTACTTGCGCTCGGCCTCGCCAGTCGTGGCATCGTTAAACTTTTCCTTGGCCGAAGACGCCAGCTTGCGGGTGGTGCGCTCAAGCTCAGACATAACCGAGGCGCCCTCGTTGAGTAGCTGCTTGATCTGCTTCATGGCGACGTCTTTGGTTTGGTTGCCGCTCTTTGCCAGATTATTGGCTGAAATCTTGAGGTCCTGACCCAGCACTTCGGCGCGGCGGATCAGCTCTTGGCTTTCCTCTTTGGCCTCGCCCTTGAGTTCTTTGGCTGCTTCCTTGAGATTATCGACCCGGCCGCCGACTTCTTCGCTCATTTTCTCGAGGCGCTTCTGGATATCTTCGTAAGTGCCGCGAACTTTGCGCTTAATATCTTCCTGGGTTTCCTTACCGCTCTTCGGCGCCAGCAATATACCGGCCACGGCACCGACCACGGCCCCAAAAATCGTACCCTTTACAAATGACTTCTTCATCTCGCGTCTCCTTTCGCGTTCGTTCATAATTTATTCCTCCTTACCGCTCTTGTGCTTACCCATAAAGCGTTTCACCAAAAGGCTAACAATCCCCGAAAATGCCAGCGGCCCCACCTTGTTTCCCAGAGATTCCAGGATACCCGCTACGCTGGAGGTGGCAGCCTCAGCCCGGTCAGACATGCGCTTGAGGTTGCGCGCAATGGCGAGCATAAAACTCAGCAAGACGATGCTTAGGGTAATGAGTATCAAGAATCCAACACTGAGCAAGATGACCAGAATCAGCTCAACCGTGTTTACATCGTGCACTGTTTGTTCCTTCTTCTAACCGTACCCTTATCATACATTGCCGCGTGGCTGATGCTATTGGTCATTTTCACTATTAGACCCTGATTTTGTCCGGAAGGTTGGCCGTTTATCCAAAGCGGCGGCGCCAATGCGCTTGGCGGCCTTGGTGGCTTTGGTGAGCGCAGAGAGTTCGGCGCGTTTGGAGATCACGATCCACTCGCGGCGTTCGATCGTGGAGTTGGGAATGACGTGCAGCTGGCCGTCGGCATCGCGCAAACGGATGCGCCGCGCGTCCATGCGCTCAATGATGCCTTGGGTGCGCGGCTCCCAGCCCACAATCACCTCATCGCCGATATTAAAGTCTTTGTCGCGTGCCAAAAAGATTGCGGCAACGATATCTGACACCAGGGTGGACCCGCCGGCGGCCATAGCGATACCGATGGCAGCAATGGAGCCGGTAAAGAAGTAAATGACGCCGCTAAAGCCCAACTCTTGGAGCAAAATAGCCGTCAGAATAATCCAGAGCGTGGTTTCAACGATGGAGGTCAGGACATAGCGCATGCCGGTCTGCACCTGAGTGAATTTGAGCAGGAGGCGCAGGCCCCGCACCGCAAAACGAATTACGATTACGCCCACCAAAAAATCAAATAGCGTGGGCAATAGCGTCACCTGCAGCCCGCGCATGAGGGTCAGAATATGGTTTAACAATGTGGAATTAAGCTCAAACATATACTTAGTGCTTGAGCTTAGTGTAGCACGGTTTGAGCAGGGCGTACCGGCTTAGGCGGCAAAAAAGCAGGCCATACCGACGAGGATGAGACCTACGCCCACCCATTGGCGGCGGATCACCCGCTCGTGGAAAAACGTGGCACCAATAAGCACGATCGGCAGCACTTGGGCGCCGCGGACGGCCGTGACGTAAGCGGCGTTGGGCGAGAGGAGCTTGGCCGAAAAGGTGGCAGTGAGGTTGAGCGTATAGGTGAGGCCGATGATCACGAGCCCAGCGCGGTGCCGGGCCGCGGATTTGATGAGTTGGGCTGAAATGAGCGGCCGGCCGGTGTGGCGGCCGCGTAGATAAATTGCTGCCATGATCGTCGGGATCCCAATGAGCGAGGTCACGAAGTTGAAATATACTGGATTGGTCAAACGCAGTGGGATCACTTCCGACGCCGAGTAGACCCCACGCAGCGCCACAATGATGAGCGCGAGAATAATTGCCAGCCGGTTATTGGTAGCGGTGGAGGGGTGGCCGTTGGGGCGCCGGCTCGTTAAGTAGGCCCCGGCCATGATGAGCAGTGAGCCGGCGACACCCGCAGGCGTTGGGACCTGGCCCAGGACGAAGTAGGATCCGACGAGCGACGAGGCGGCCGTGAGAGCCAGAAGCGGTGCCACAACTGATATATCACCCACTTCAATGGCCTTGAAGTACATAATAATATCAACCGACTGCGCCAGGACATAGAAGATGGTAACGATATAAAAGGTAGCGCTCAGCTCACCGGGCAGATAAAAGTGCGCGGCGGGCAGGAGCGCGATCATGAACGGCATGGCAACCAGTTGTTGCAACCAGGCCATAGAGCCGGCACTGAGTGGCCCGGTGAGCCGCTTTTCGGTACTGCGGCGCGCCACCAGCATAAACATGGCGGTGAGCGCGAGTGGGAGCCAGAGCATGCGGCGCTTAGCCTAAGCGGTCTTTGAGAAGCTTGTTGATGAGGGGCGGGTTGCCCTTGCCCCTGGTAGCTTTCATGGCCTGGCCGACGAGCGCACCAAAGGCCCGCTCGTTACCGCCCTTGTAATCGGCCACAGCCTGGGCGTTGGCCGCGATGACTTCGTCCACAACTTTACCCAGTTCGCCTTCGTCTGATTCCTGCAGGAGGCCCAGCTTGGTGGCGCGCTCGAGCGGGTCGGCGGCTTTGTCCCAAAGATCAGCCATCAGCGTTTTGGCGTTGGTGGAGCTGAGTTTGCCGCCGCCCACCAGCCGGCCCACGGCCACGAGCGCCTGTGGATCGAGCGCGCTGGCCGAGATGGTGGTGGCGGTGTCTTCGGCTAGTTTGACGCGGTCGCCAATCAGCCAGGTGAAGGCAAAGCGCGCCTGCTTCGGATCAAGGGCGACCGCGTGGTGCCAGAAGGTGGCGGCGTCCGGGTCGGCCACCAGTGCTTCACCTTCGGCAGCGGGCAGGCCGGCGGCGGCGATTTCGGCGCGCAGGTCGTGAGGCAAGAGGCCGAGCTCGTTGGCCTGCTCTTCCACCATCGCCCGCGTCACCACCACCGGCGGCAGGTCGGGCTCGGGGAAGTAGCGGTACTCGTCGGCATCCTCTTTTGAGCGCATGGGGTACGTGCGGCCCTTGGCTTCATTCCAGCCGCGTGTTTCTTGACGGATGCGCTCCCCTGCCTCAATGGCGGCAATTTGGCGCTTGGTTTCATATTCCACCGTTTTTTCGATGGCACGGAAACTGTTTAAGTTTTTGGTCTCGGTGCGGGTGCCAAATTCTTTTTGACCGTATGGGCGCACACTCACGTTCACGTCGAAGCGCATATTGCCGTAGTAAAGATTGGCGTCGGAAACGGCGGCGTAGCGCGCCAGATTGTAAAGCTCCTGTGCGTAGCCCTTGGCCTCGGCGGCGCTGCGCATATCGGGCTCGGACACAATCTCAAGTAGCGGCGTTTCGGCGCGATTTAGGTCCACGAGCGAAAAATCTTTGCCGTCGGGGTGCGTGAGTTTGCCGGCGTCGCCTTCGAGGTGGGCACGGGTAATACCGACGTGCTTGATCTTGCCGTCTAGGGGAAATTCCACGGCGCCGCCCGGCACTACCGGCTCATCAAACTGGGTAATTTGGTAGCCCTTGGGCAGGTCGGGGTAGAAATAATTCTTGCGGTCAAACTTAGTATGGAGGTTGTCGGGATACTGGGCGCCCAGTGCCAGGCCCATGCGGATGGCCAGCTCGACGGCATGTTTGTTCAAAACCGGCAGCGTACCAGGCAGCCCCATGCAGACCTCGCACACGTGCGTGTTGGGTTCGGCCTCGCGTGAGTCATTGTCGCATGAGCAAAATAGCTTGCTCTTAGTGGCCAGCTGCACGTGGCACTCAATGCCAATGACGGTTTCGTATTTGGCCTCTAGTTCTGGATTCATGAAGCCATCTCCTTTCGCAGTATGAGGTGGACGTTATCGAACATGGCGAGTTTTTCGGTTTCTTCAAGCGTAAACCAGCCAATGTCGTGGGATTCATTTTCGTCATGCACCGGGTCCTGGTGCGGGACACGTACGACGTAAACATGGTCGAGGTGGAAATGCTCAGGCTGGTCGCCGAAGGCCGGGATGGGACCCTCTTCGAGAAAATACCTCGGCTGCGGTATGAGCGCGGCGGTGGCATCGAGCCGCTCGGGCTGGCCGATGGCCTCCGAAATATCAATGCCGGTTTCTTCGCGGGTTTCGCGAACCGCGGTTTCGAGCGGGTTTTCGGTTTCGTGCTGGTGGCCGCCGGGCGGAATCCAGTTATTGTACTTGCGGTGGTGGACCAAGAGCGTTTTGACCGGCTTGGAGTCTGAAAGGATCACAACGCTTGAGGTGTAATGTTTTTCCATGTCTTTCATAGGGCCCCCAGGTCCTTGAGGCCTTGCTCAAACTGCGAAAGGGCCTCTTTGGCCTGACTTGGCACGAGGTCGAAGCCGACTTCGTGGGCCAGGGCATTCCGGAGCTTGTGGGCGCTCCAGACATCATTGCGGTTGGAAAAACGGCTGCCGGCTGAGCGCAAGCGGTCGCCCATGGTGGCGCCGGCGTAGCCCGATTGTTTGAGGGCGTGGTCGAGGAGTTTGTCAGCCTCGTTGATGGAGCTCTTGAGGCCGCTTGCGCCGGTAGTGGATACGGCCATAATGGTTTGCCAGCGAGCAGCGAAGTCCGCGCGGTCGAGGCTGACATGCGGCATTCGCCTGGGCGCGCGGCTTCGGCGGCGGTTACTGCGGCCGGCCTCAACCACGGCGAGCAGTATGATTCCGCCGACCAGGACGACAGCCAGGAACGCGATCACCGCTTTGTCCAATCGCCGATCACGGTTTCGACAGCGCGGGCGGCGGCCAACAGCGAGGTTTCATGCCGCTGGGGAGCCATCAGCTGAACGCCTATAGGCAGTCCCCCGACCTGGGCCATGGGTACGACGATTGCCGGTATGCCCACGAGACTCACTGCCACGGTCATGACGTCTTCGAGGTAGAATGCCACTGGATCATCGCCTTTTTCGCCGATGCGCCAGGCGGGGTTTGGAGCGGTGGGTCCAAGTAGCAGGTCATATTTAGAAAAAGCCTTGGCGAAATCTTCCACCAGCTTAGTGCGCACGCGTTGAGCGCGCTTGTAGTAGGCGTCGTAGTATCCGCTTGAAAGCACATAAGTGCCGATCATGATGCGGCGCTTGGCCTCCGCTCCAAAGCCTTCGCTGCGACTCTTGAGGTAAGTCTCCTCAAGATTGGTGGCCGCTTTGGAGCTGTGGCCGTATTTGACGCCGTCGTAGCGGGCCAGGTTCGAGGAAATTTCGGCCGGCACCAGGATGTAATAAGCGGCGAGCGCGAGCTCGGTGGCGGGCACGCTCACCTCTTCGATGTGGGCGCCCCGGGCCTTTAGCTGCTCCACCAGCTCAAGAAGCTTGGTTTTGCTTTCGCCGTCGAGGCCTTCACCGAGATATTCTTTAATGAGGCCGATGCGGCGGCCTTTCAGATCACCCACTGGGACGCTATAGCTATCCTCGTCGCGTTCGATGGAAGTAGCGTCAGATGCATCGGGGCCGGCGATGACATCCATGATGTAGCCGACATCGCCGACATGATTCGTAAGCGGTCCGAGTACATCGGTGGAGCTAGCCATCGCGACGACCCCGGTGCGCGGCACGAGGCCGTAGGTGGGCTTGAAACCAACCACGCCACACATACTAGCCGGCTGGCGGATTGAGCCCCCGGTGTCGGAGCCGAGCGCAAAGGCTACCTGACCAAGTGCCACAGCTGCAGCTGAGCCACCCGAGCTGCCACCAGGTACACGGCTAGGGTCGTGAGGATTCTTAGTGGGACCAAAGTCTGAGTTTTCGGTGGAGCCACCGTGCGCAAATGCATCGAGGTTGAGCTTGGCGACCAGCACGGCGCCGGCGGCTTTGAGGCGCTGGATGGCTGGCCCCTCATACGGTGCCTCAAACGGCGCCAAGATATTGCTAGCGGCGGTGGTGTGGGTGCTGGCAGTAAGGTAGTTGTCCTTGGCAGCAAACGGCACGCCCGCCAGTGGCAAGCGTTCGCCGGCCGCCAGGCGCTTGTCTACGGCGCGCGCCTCTTCGAGTGCATGCATATTGAGTTCGAGCGCGGTGTGGTATTCAGCCGTATCGGCAAAGCGTTTGAGACTAGCCTGCACCAGCTCTTCGGCCGAATATTTGCCCGACTCTACATTATGTGCGAGCTCAGCCAGTGGCCGGCGGAGTTCTTCGTAATTAACCATTGAGCACCCGCTTTACTACAATGTAGCCATCTTTTTGGACGGGCGCGTTGGCCAGGAGCGCCTCGCGCGACAGGCTTTGATGCACTTCGTCCTCGCGCCACACATCGACGAGTCCGGTGACTTGGTCGGTGGGTGCGACGTCTTTAATATCAACGGCTTGGAGCTGCTCCACGAACGTCACGATACTTTCAATTTCTACAGCCATACGCGCGGCTTCATCATCGGTTAATCCGATGCGGGCCAACTTGGCGATGCGCTGAACCTCGGTCACACCTATCTTTGACATGCGACCAGTATAAGGCTGGGTGAGGTTACGGGCAAGGACCCCTGAGGCGGTTGATCTTGGCGGGCATTGGAGTAAGGTCAGAGGCATGGATGATACCGAGCTACTCAAGCAGGCCAGGCAAGTGCTCGATGTTAATGATATGGGCATCTGGACCCTGCCTACCAGTAATGGCTTGTATCCGCACCAATGGCTCTGGGACGCGTTTTTTATTGCCATCGGCCAGCGCTGGTATGATGTCCAGCGCGCCAAGGACGAGGTCTGGTCGCCGTTTCGCGCCCAGTGGCATAACGGCATGGTGCCGCATGTGATTTTCGGCGCGGGCAAGGGCTATCATGCCGGACCTGCGCTGTGGCAATGCGAGGTAAGCCCCGACGCACCGAAGTACATTAAAACCACGGGCATAACCCAGCCGCCGGTAGCAGCCGAGGCGGTGGTGCGGGTCGGCGAGGTTATGAGTCCGGAGGAACGGCGCACGTGGTACCGGGAAATGTACCCCCGCCTCTTGGCCTGGCACCAGTGGTTTTACCGCGAACGCGGTCTGGGAAACGGCCTCGTGGCAGTGGTGCTATCGTGGGAAACCGGACTCGATAATTCGCCGCCGTGGCTTGAGATTATGCGGACGCATGGGATGTCGCGCCGGGTGCAGGCCATGAAGCACCTGAAACTTGAGCGTTTCATGGAAGCGCGGCGCAAGGACACGCGCGTCGTGCCGGCGGCCGAACGCATGACCACGATTGATTTGAACGCGGTATACGACCTTATCAAAAACCTGCGGCGCCTGCGATACGATTCGCGGCAGATTATGGCCAAGCACCCGTTGCGGATCGCCGATCTCACGCTTAACTGTGTACTGATGCGCGCCAATGTGCTCTTGGCGGAGATCGCGGAGGAAATTGGCGAAGGGCTGCCGCTGGATATCCGGCAAGCTATTGAGCAGGCGCCGGATGCACTCGAGAGTCTCTGGGATGAGGAAACGAGCCAGTACTGCTGCCGAGACGCGGTGTCGGGCAAGCTCGTCAAGGCGCCGAGTATCGGTGGCCTGCTGCCGTTGTACGCCGGGCAGCTGCCCAAGGCCCGGGCTGGGGCCCTCATCAAACAGCTGGGCGACCCTCACACATTTGGCGCTCCGTACCCCGTGCCAAGCACGCCGATGAATTCGCCGCTGTTTAACCCGCGGCGCTACTGGCAAGGGCCGAGCTGGGTAAATATAAACTGGCTGCTTATGGACGGCCTGCGTCGGAACGGCCATGCCGATCAGGCTGAACGGTTGCGCCGGCGCACGCTTGCGATGATTGCCGGGGGTGGAATGTACGAATACTATTCGCCGCTCGACGGCGCTCCGGCAGGTGCAGGCAATTTTTCGTGGACCGCAGCGCTGGCGATTGATCTGATCAAAAGTGCTTCAAGTGCTCGCGCGCTCGCCTCTACTCGAGGCAATAGACCGACTGCATTTCCATTGGGCACATAATGCCGAGATTTTTCTGCGGATAAGGACCTGGGCCGCAGTGGCCGCAGCCAATAGGTGTGGGGCTTGGCAATGGTGTAATGGTGGGCACAGGGGCTGGTGTCGGGGTAGGTGTTGGCGCGATGGTGGGCGCGGCTGTGGGCACCGGCGTGGATACCGCAGTGCCAGGATCAGATGCGGTCGTGGCGGCTGGTGCAATAGAAGCGCCGAGTGCGGCGCCGGAGGTGTCGTTTTCGGCCGCTGGGTCAGGCGTGGCAAGCGGCGAGGGCGTAGACACACCGACGCTACCGTCATCTGAGCCGGCAAACACGTTTTTATCGGTAACAGGA
>DATAMV010000145.1:0-3767 GCA_036266515.1 Candidatus Saccharimonadia bacterium | reverse complement strand
AGCCTACCTCCGCCGCGTCGCCGCCCTCGAACTCCCCACTCTAAACTGGAAATCCGCCCGCTCCGTCTAACGAGTCCTCCGCAACGCCGAAGTTTGTCTCTTCTTTGAACTCTGCTAACCTCATCCCTCTTTTTCGATCTAAGAAATTCACTGCCACATCGCCCCGGGGGCCACGATTCGCCAAATGAAGTCTTCCATCCCTATAAAATCCCTAATCGTTCTAGCGCCTTTCATCCTCGCGATCGCGATCCTAGCCATCCCATCAGTCACCCTCGCCCAATCTCCCGCAACCCCCAAACAATCCTTCGTCTCCCACTGCGCCGCCTGCCACGGCGAAGACGGCCACGGCGGCCAACTCGGCCCCAACATCATCGACGTCGCCAACCCGCGCGCCACCTCAGCCCAAGCCGTCCACAATCTCATCCGCTCCGGCATTCCCAGCGCCGGCATGCCCGCCTTCACCACTCTCTCCGACGCCGAAGTCGACTCCATCGCCTCTTACGTCATGTCCCTCAAAGTCTCAGCCGCCGCGAACGCCAGCGGCAACGCCACCGTCCACCAAGCCCCCGCCCCCGGCGACGTCACCGCCGGCTTCCAATTCCTCTCGACGCAAGGAAATTGCCTCTCCTGCCACGCCATCCGCGGACGCGGCGGCGCCATCGGCCCCGACCTCGGCTCCATCGCCACCAAACGCACCGCGCAACAAATCGAGCAAGCCCTCCGCAACCCCGGCTCACTCCCGCAACCACAAACGCGCGGCCGTCGCTGGGACGGCGGCGACGAACAACTCAACGGCACCGACTTCCGGGCTACCTACTCCCCCGCCACCGTCACACTCGCCGACGGCAAAACCCTCCGCGGCGTCCTCCAGCGCGAAACCAACTTCGACCTCCAACTCATGGGCCTCGACGGCCACCTGTATCTCCTCGCAAAAGATCAGATCACGAATATCGCCCACGACTCCCAATCCGTAATGCCAAAGACCGACGCCACATCAGACCAAATCCAAAACCTCCTCGCCTACCTCACCCGCCTCACCGGCGACACCACCGACAAATCACTCCCGCTCCCATCACTCGATCTCGGCAAAGGCATCGACTTCTCCCGCATCACTCATCCCAACGAAGGCGAATGGCCCAGCTACAACGGCGACATCCGCGGCAACCGCTTCAGCCCGCTCACCGAAATCAACACCACCAACATCTCCCAGCTCGCCCCGCGCTGGAGCTGGACCATGCCCGGCACCCGCCGCGCTCTCGAAAACACTCCTCAAGTCATCGACGGCATCATGTACGTCACCGGCTCCAACGAATGCTTCGCTCTCGACGCGCGCACCGGCCGCCAAATCTGGCACTACGCCCGCCCACGCACCAAAGATCTCGTCCCCACCGGCGACGCCGTCTCCGGCATCAATCGCGGTGTCGCCATCCTCGGCGACCGCGTCTTCATGATCACCGACAACGCCCACCTCGTCGCTCTCCAGCGCTACACCGGTCAGCTCGTCTGGGAGACCGAAATGGCCGACTCCCACCAAAACTACGGCGCTACGCAAGCCCCGCTCGCTGTCGGCGATTTGATTATTTCTGGAATTTCCGGCGGCGACGAAGGCGTCCGCGGCTTCCTCTCCGGCTACAAAGCGTCCACCGGCGAACGCGTCTGGCGTTTCTGGACCGTCCCCGCTCCCGGCGAGCCCGGCTCCGAGACCTGGGTCGGCACTTCCATCAATCATCCCGGCTCATCCACCTGGATGACCGGCACCTACGATCCCGAAACCGACATCCTCTACTGGGGCGTCGGCAATCCCGGCCCCGACTTCAACGGCGACCAGCGCAAAGGCGACAATCTCTACTCCTGCTCGATCCTCGCCCTCAATCCCAAAACGGGAAAGCTCCTCTGGTATCACCAGATGACCCCGCACAACACCAACGACTGGGACGCCACCCAAACTCCTGTGCTCGTCGACGCCGACTTCCACGGCCAGCCACGCAAGCTCTTGCTCCAGGCCAATCGCAACGGCTTCTTCTACGTCCTCGATCGCCTCACAGGAGACTTCCTCACTGGCGCCCCATTTATCCGCAACATGACTTGGGCCAGCGGCCTCGATCCCAAAACCGGCCGTCCCATCATCACCGACGATCCCGCCCCCACCACCGAAGGCAAACGCGTCTGCCCCGAAGGCGCCGGTGCCACCAACTGGCCCTCCGCCTCCTTCTACCCGCCCACGTCACAATTTTTCGTTTTCGCAACCGAGGCCTGCCACATCTTCACAAAAAACGAAGAGCCCTTCGCCCTCGGCAAATCCTTCTACCAGGGCACCGAGCGCCAAAGCCCTGGCGACCAATCCAAAAAATTTCTCCGCGCTCTCGACATCCAAACCGGCCAGATTGCCTGGGAAATTCCCAATATCGGCGGCGGCCCGCTCGACAGCGGCCTCATGACCACCGCCGGCGGCTTCATCTTCTACGGCGACACCAACGGCGCCGTCATCGCTGCCGACGCCAAATCCGGCAAAATCCTCTGGCACTACGAAACCGGCCAGCAATTCAAAGCCAGCCCCATGTCCTACTCCATCGACGGCAAACAACGCCTCATCCTAATCGCGGGCCAAACCATCCTCGCCTTCGGCCTCCGTTAGCTCCCAACAGGCATGGCTTCCGCCTCCGCCAGTCCTTAGCTCCTGCTTGTGGGTCGCGAGCTCCTGCTTTGTGGGTCGCGGTTTCAACCGCGACATCCCGACCACGAGGAAAAGGGGCTTCAGCCCCTGAAGTCGCGACATGCCCTCGCGCACTCTCAACCTAACCGAAACTGCCCACTCTCGTATTCGTATCTGTCTACAACCACATCCGCCGGAGGCCTGTTTGACCCGCTCGAATTCGCGAACCCTCACCACTCTCATCCTGGCAATGACCGCCGCCGCATCGCCATATATTTCTCTCGTCAGCCGCGCCCAAAACACTCCTGCTCATCAATCGGAAGCCACTATCCCCCAGCTAGAAAAAGACATCCCCGCCCAAATGAAAACCGACGCCGTCCCCGGCGCCTCAATCGCCATCATCCGAAAAGGAAAAACCACCTCGCTTCAAGCCTTCGGCACAAAAAACGTAAAAACCAACGATCCCGTCACCACCGACACCATCTTCGAAGCCGCCTCCCTCAGCAAACCCGTCTTCTGCTATGGCGTGTTAAAATTAGTCGACCAAGGCAAGCTCCGACTCGACGTCCCGCTAACCACCTACCTCCCCAAGCCCTACACCCCCGACCCGCGCCTCGACAAAATCACCGCCCGCATCGTCCTCAGCCACCGCACCGGCTTCCCCAACTGGCGCAACGACGACGGCCTCCCCATCTACTTCACCCCCGGCACCCGCTTCAGTTACTCCGGCGAAGGCTACATCTACCTCCAAAAAGTCGTCGAGCAAATCACCGGCAAACCACTCAACGACTACATGACCGAAGCCGTCTTCAATCCGCTGAAAATGAACAGCACCAGCTATGTCTGGCGCCCCGCGTTCGACGCCGTGACCGCCACCGGCCACGACGAAAACGGCGCCCCCACCGACAAATGGAAACCAACCGAAGCCGGCGCCGCCTCCACTCTAAACACCACCGCCAAAGACTACGCCCTCTTCGTAGAAGCCATCCTCAATCAGAAAGGCCTCAAGCCCGCCACCTTCCGCGAAATGGAAACCCCACAAATCGCCCTAGACCCAACCTGCCGCATCTGCATCAAGCAGGAACCAAAGCAACTCTCGCAAACTCTCTTCTGG
>DATAMV010000144.1:0-8363 GCA_036266515.1 Candidatus Saccharimonadia bacterium | reverse complement strand
ATGGACGGTTTTGCTCGGCCACAAGGTGCTGCCGGCGCCCGTCCCGGCATGCCGCGGCCTGCGGCCGGGCAGCCAGTGCGCCCCATTGGCCCCGCCCAACCTAGGCCGGTGCCGCAGCCCATGGCCCGGCCGGCCATGCCGGTTCAGCGGCCGCAGCAGTACGCCCGTCCAGCTGCGCCCGAGGCACCGGCGCCCCGTATGCAGCCGATGCAGGAAGCGCCTATGCCCAAGGCCAAACGCCGCAAACGCGGCGGCGGCTGGATGGTGGCGCTGCAATTTGTGGTTGGATTGCTAGTGATCGCGGGTGTCGCTGCGGCCATTGTGTGGCTCTATATCAAGTATTACCAGCAGTAGGCCGGCGGTGGAGAGGGTAGGCGCAACACTCGGAGGCGTGCTAGTACTAGCACTGTGCGCTGGTGGCCTCACTGAGGCTACTATGGCGCTTGGCCATAATGGCAGCCTCACGAACGACGTGTTGCTGCGGCCGTCACCTTCGGCCACGGCTAAGCCAACACCCAAGCCAACCGTGAGCGTGACGCCTACGGTTACGCCGACGCCGCTGGTTACGCCGCAGCCCAAAGCCACGCCCACACCAGCGGCGGCCACGGCTACCACGAATTCATTCGTTCATCTGCGAGCCGGCAAATCTACTTCCACAGCCATCCTGACGGATCTCAACGGCGGCACGGTTGTAACTTTGCTTCCAGATAGCGATTCCCAGTGGCAACAGGTTCAGTACAACGGACTCACCGGCTACATTTTTAAAACTTATCTCACGTATTAGCACAAGTTTTGTGATAATCGCTAATGCTCCTCTGGGGGTGTGTTTGCCATACTGGCGTCATAAACCAGATAAGAGAGGGTGAGAACCGTGGGAAGTTCGAGAATACGCAAAATCAAATCGCAATCGGTGCAAGAGGAGGGCCTGTATGACGTGTTTTACATGAGCCCGGAAGAGGCTCGGAAGGCTCTTGAGCAGAAGTACGAGTTTTTGGCTGACCGCTTCGAGCGCAAGTTTCCAAAGCACAAAGGCCTCAGCTAGATATTGCCACCACACACAGTCCAATAGTCGCTTCCATCACGGCGGCTATTGGTTTTTTATGTGTGGGGCAAGCGCTCTACTCTGGAAAATGCCCGCCGAATTTGCTAACCTAACAGGGTTACGTTGACATGCCGATGTAGCTCAGTTGGTAGAGCAGCACTTTCGTAAAGTGAAGGTCATGGGTTCAAGTCCCTTCATCGGCTCCATGCGGGTATGGTTTATCGGTAGAATGCGACCTTCCCAAGGTTGAGAGGCGGGTTCGACTCCCGCTACCCGCTCCAGAAAATCGTGCAACGGCCAGCCCTCAAAAGGGGCTGTTTTTGGTATGATGAGGCTATGAAGTTTGGAAATCTTACCTTTGTCCACGCCAAAGAAGCGCAAGAATTACTGCCGGTGCCGGTGCGTGATTGCTTGGAAAAGACCGGGCTGTGGGACGAGGTAGAGGTAGCCGAGATTGATCCCGGGTTGGCTGATACGGCGGCTTTTTGCGACCATTACGGCATCGGACTTGATGTGTCGGCAAACTGCGTGGTGATGCAGGCGCGGCGGGGCGAACGCACGACCTTTGTGGCCTGCGTGGTGCTGGCGACGACCCGGGCCGACGTGAACGGTATCATTAAGAAGCAGGTGGACGCGCGTAAGATCTCGTTTGCGTCGATGGACGCGGCGGTCAGCCTCACCGGTATGGAGTATGGCGGCATCACGCCTGTGGGCGTGCCGGCAGATTGGGTGCTGCTCATTGACGCCCAGGTGGTGGAGCATGAGCGGCTGATTATTGGCAGCGGGACTCGGGGATCGAAGTTGCTCGTGACCTCAAAATTGCTCCGGGATTTGCCGGGAGCGGTCATTATGGACATTACAAAACCGGCGGAATGAGATGAAGCTCGTTGCAAAAAATACAACGATTGACCTAAGTCAGCCCAAAATTATGGGAGTACTGAATGTGACTCCCGACTCGTTTTCCGGTGACGGCGTGGTTGATACGGAAGCGGCGGTGGCGTACGCGGGCCGCATGATCGACGAAGGCGCCGCCATTATCGATGTAGGTGGTGAGAGCAGCCGCCCAGGTGCGGCGCCGGTGAGCGAGGCGGAAGAGCTGTCGCGGGTAGTACCAGTGATTAAGCGGCTAGCGCGGATTCCAAAGCTTGTGATCTCGATCGACACGTACAAACCGGCGGTGGCCGAGGCCGCATTAAAGGCCGGTGCTCACATCGTGAATGATATTACCGGCCTTAGCGACAGGCGAATGGCCGAACTCGTGGCCAAGACCGGCGCCGGGGTGGTGATCATGCATATGAAGGGAACCCCGCAGACGATGCAGACGCACCCCCAGTATGATGACGTGGTCGCAGAGGTGATAGGCTTTCTGGAAAAGCGGGTGGAGGTGGCAAAGCAGGCTGGGGTCGGTGAGGATCACATCATGCTGGACCCGGGCATTGGGTTTGGCAAGACACTCGAACACAACTTGGTATTGCTGCGCGAGTTGCCTAAGCTCATTAATGCTTTTACCGAGCCGTTTTTGATTGGTGTGTCGCGTAAAAGCATGATTGGGATGGTCACTGGGCGTGAGGCGCCGGTGGACCGGGTGTACGGCACGGTGGCGCTGACGGCGCTTGCGGTGCGCGACGGCGCCCGGATTGTGCGGGTGCACGATGTGGCGGCCAATCGTGACGCTGTAGCCATGGCGCAGGCACTCTACGGCCAGAAGTAGTAAGTTTCTTGGTATACTTTGAGGATGAAAGAAATCCCGTTTCGTAGTGGCTTAGTGAGCTCGGCAGTGCGGGTGGGTGACACAGTGCGCCGTACCGGCGGCGCCTGGACGCCGGCTGTGCAGGCGCTTCTTGAGCATTTGCACGCCAAGGGGTTTGAGTATTCGCCGCGTATCACCGGCACGGATGAGAAGGGTCGGGAGATCCTGACGTACCTGGAAGGCGAATCGGTGCACCGGCCATGGATCAAGGTGCTCAAGACCAACGCGGGTCTGCGACAAGTAGCGCGGATGGTGCGGCAATACCACGACGCCGTGGCCGATTTTGTGCCGCCCAAAGACGCCGTGTGGCGGATTGGGCAGGCCGAGATGAAGCCGGGTCAGGTGATTCGCCACGGCGACCTGGGTCCGTGGAACACGTTGTGGCGCGGAGATAAGCTCACGGCGCTTTTGGACTGGGACTTGGCCGAGCCGGCCGATCCAATTGTAGATGTGGCGCAGATGGTGTGGTACTTTGTACCGCTGCGGGGCGAGCGTGGCTGGCAGGAAGCCGGTTTTGCCGAGCGTCCAGATTTCGCGAAGCGGCTGGCGGTGCTGTGTGAGGCCTATGGCGGCGTGACGCCGGATGAAGTGCTGCGTGCAGTCCTTGAATTGCAAGAGCAGGACCTGGAGCGCACCGAGCGGCTCGGTGGCGGCGGAAAGTATCCCTGGAGCCTTTTTTGGGACCGGGGAGGTATGCAGCTGCTGCAGGACGAGAATCATTGGCTGAAATTGTTCATGAGCGGCTCAATTTAGACCTTCCGGAGTGGTATAATCCCATCCATGGAAGGCATCCGCGCTCTTCGAACGCTTAGGCGAACAATCGAAGAATTTGTTAATCATGTGCTGAGTCAGCGCTTTTTTCATGACCGCTTGTCGGTTTCGGTGCTGACAGCAGCGCTGGCGGTGAATGTGGGGGCGGTATTTGTGTTGGCGCTGCATGTACGCCCGGCCGACAACCAGGTGCCGGTGCACTTCTCGAGCTTTACATTGTTTGATCAGCTGGGCCCCTGGTATTATCCCTATGAGATCGCGCTGGTGGCTCTTTTGATTACGATCGTGAACTCGGTGTTTGCGTACCATAGCTTTGGCCGCAGCCGGCTAGCCAGCTTTTTTTTGCTGGTAACGGCGACGGTGGTGGGGATTTTTAGCTTCATTATTGCCCAAGCGTTTGGGGCAGTGCGATGAGCAAGGCGACCGCCGGGGTGAGACCGGTGCCGTATTATGACCGGCGGTGGTTTACCCGGATGTGGGAGATTATCCCCGGCAGCGTCATGTGGTTGACGCTATTTTTGCCGGTGATTTTGAGTCTTGTGCAGCCGGTGTGGGTAGCCTATTTCATCATTGCCTACGACCTCTACTGGATGATTAAGTCATTCCGGCTGAGCGGGTACCTTATTCGTGGGTATCGGCGGCTGCATATGGCGCAGAAGGTGGATTGGAACGAGCGGCTGGAACAACTGCGCAATCTCGACGGTGCAATTGCCGACAACGCAGACGCGCTTGAGCGTATGCGCGGTGGCAGCGGTGGCCGCATGCGCAAATACCAGCAGCTGGTGGCGGAGCGCGAGCGACTGCGCGAACTGAAACTCAAAGCGGGCCGGATTATGGACCCGAACGATCTGTACCATGCCGTGATCCTGGCTACTTACAATGAATCCATGGACATCCTGGGACCGTCGGTGAAATCTCTCACTGAGGTGGATTTCCCGCTGAAGCGCATCATGCTCGTGATAGCGTACGAAGAGCGCGGTGGTACTCAGACGGAGGCTAATGCCAAGGACCTGATTGCCAAATATGGCGACCGGTTTGGCCTGGCGATGGCCGTGAAGCACCCGGACGGTATGGCTGGCGAGGTGCGCGGCAAGGGCGGCAATATCACCTTTGCGGGGCGGGCGTTTACCAAGGAAATTCGCGAGCGGGGGATCGACCCAGAACGCGTGATCGTGACCACTTTCGACTCTGACCACCGGGCGAGCAAGAATTACTTTAGCTACCTGAGCTACCTGTATGCCACGGACGAGAACCGGGTGCATAAGAGTTTCCAGCCGGTACCCATGTTCTACAACAACATCTGGGATGCCCCGGCGCCGATGCGCGTGATTGCCACAGGCAACACTTTTTGGCTGATCATTGAGACAATGCGGCCGCACCGGCTGCGCAACTTTGCCGCGCACGCCCAATCACTGGCGGCGCTCATTGCGACGGACTTCTGGAGCGTCACTACGATCGTGGAGGACGGCCACCAGTTCTGGCGCACCTATTTCGCCTACGACGGCGACCATGAGGTGGTGCCGGTGTTTACGCCGATTTATCAGGACGCGGTGCTGGCCGCCACTTACGCCAAGACGTTTAAGGTGCAATTCCTGCAGCTGCGCCGCTGGGCTTGGGGCGTGACGGATTTCCCGTACGCCGTTCGCGAGTCCATTACGCATCCCAAGATTCCGTGGAGCAACAAGCTGGTGCAATTGGGGCGGCTGTTCGAGTCGCATTTTTCGTGGGCGACAGCGCCGCTGATCCTGACGTTTGTGGCTTGGCTGCCGCTGTATCTAAACCGGGCGTTTTCGTACCAAGCGCTGGCGCACAACTTGCCGATTATCACCTCGCGGATTCTTACCCTCGCCTCGGCGGCGCTCGTGGTCACGATATCGCTTAGCCTCCTGTCGTTGCCGCCGCGGCCCAAGCGTTACGGCAAGGTGCGGGTGCTGGGCATGCTACTGCAATGGTTCTTACTGCCGTTTACGAGTATTGCCTTCGGATCGCTGGCTGCGATCAACTCCCAGACCCGGCTGATGCTTGGAAAATACCTCGAGTTCTATGTGACTGAGAAAGCGACCCGGAAATGATGTACCTCTTCGGGTTTGGCCTGGCCTTTGCGCTTTGCGCGGGGCTGACTCCGATGGTGCGGCGGTTTGCGCTAGCCCATGGCATCGTGGACGCTCCCACAAGTGGCCGCAAGATTCATAAGCGTGAGATCGCCTATCTGGGAGGGCTTGCGATTTTTGGCGCGTTCGCGTTGGTGGTCATGGCTCTTTTGCCGTACACGCGCCAGCTCGGGGCGCTTTTGCTTGGCTGCCTCGTGCTGGTGGTGGTGGGCGTGATCGATGATGTCCGCGACTTGCCGGCCGGGTTTAAGCTTGCGGCTCAGGTAGCGGCCGCAGGGATCGCCCTGGGCGGTGGTATTGGTATCACAAGCATCACCAATCCGTTTGGCGGGGTTATTGACCTTACTGCCGGCCGCATGAGCTTTGATCTGTTGGGGTTGCACTTTCATATCCTGCCGCTCGCCAATACCCTGAGCTTGCTCTGGATGGTGGGGCTTGCCAATACCATCAATTTTCTCGACGGCCTCGACGGCCTGGCGGCGGGCGTGTCTGGGATTGCGGCCGCGGTGATGTTTGTGGTGGCAGTGGGGGCAAATGTAAACCAGCCGGCCGTGGCGCTTTTAGCCGCCATCTTGGCGGGGGCGGCGCTGGGCTTTTTGCCGCAGAATTTCTATCCGGCCAAGATCTTTATGGGCGATTCTGGCGCGTATTTCTTGGGACTTGTGCTCGCCATGCTCTCGATTTATTCTGGCGCCAAGTTGGCTACGGCCGCGCTGGTGCTGGGCTTTCCGATCCTGGATGCCATTCTCGTGGCGGCGCGCCGGATTGCCCGCGGTGTATCGCCGTTTGCGGCCGACCGCCAGCACTTCCACCATCTTCTGCTTGATAGTGGCATGAGCCAACGCCAGGCGGTGCTCGTGATTTATGCGATCGTGCTGGCATTTGGTGTGGTGGCGCTTGCCTCGAACTCTCTGGCCAAATTTGCCGCCCTCATTGTGCTGGTGCTGCTGGCCGTGGGCATTACCGGCGGGTTATTTCGGCGGGGCCACCGCCACAGCTAAGCCTTAGGTTTGTATGCTAGTATTAGTGTTATAAACCCAGGAGGCGCACATGAAACCAAAATACCTCCAAGAACTCATCCGCAACCTGCGGGAGTTTTACAAGTGCCCCTCGTGTGAGACCAATTACCATTTTGACGATATCCGGTTTCTGGGCGAGATTGACCTGTATTGCTTTGTGCAGCTATCGTGCCACAATTGTTCGCTGCCGGTTCTTGCGACCGTGAGCGTGAACGGCAAGGGCGGGAGCACCAAGCGCAAATCAGACCTGCGCCAGGCTGAGGAGGCCAAATTTGCCGCCAAGGGTGCCATTACTTCGAGTGAGATCGCTGAATTTCACCGGTGGGTGTCCAAATCTAAAACTTTCGCCCGCAAGTCCAAGTAGCAGTTAACCAGTTAAGGAGGGGATGATGGAAAAGATTGAACTTGCAGCTGAAAAGCGGTCTGTGCTCGGGAAGCACGCCCGTAAGCTGAGAGCGGGTGGGAAAATTCCTGCCGTAGTATATGGCCACGGGGTGTCGACCCAGCCAATCGAGATAGACGGTCATATTATGGAAAAAATCTACCGTAGCGCCGGCGGTAATAAGATTATTTCGCTCAAAGTGGGTGACGGCCGAGCCCGCAATGTACTCGTCCACGACGTGCAGCATGGGCGGACGCGGGGCGAGCTGACCCACGTAGACTTCTATGTGGTGCGGATGGATGAGGCTATTAAGACCGAGGTGCCCCTGCACTTTACGGGTGAATCGAAGGCCGTATACCAGGATGAGGGGACGCTTTTGAAGAACCTCGAAATGGTGGCGGTAGAGTGTCTGCCTGGTGACTTGCCCGAAAGTCTGGAAGTCGACATTTCCGGCCTCGACGACTTCGAGAAGACCATGACGCTGGCCGATTTGGCTGTGCCTGCGGGCGTGAAGCTGCTGGAGGAGAACCTGGAGACGATTATTGCTAAGGTTGAGCCGCCGCGCACTCAGGAAGAGCTGGAAGAGCTCGATGAGGCACCAGAAGAGGAGCTGCCAGAGGAGGTCCAGGAAGAGGAACCGGTGGTGGTGTCCGAGGAGAACGAAGGCGACAAGGACCGCCGCGACAAGAAATAAGCTTTGCATACTTACAAAAATGGGCCTGCGGGCCCGTTTTTGGTATATGATCCGTAATACCCAATGCTAGATGGAAGAAGGTGGTGCGGCATGACTGCCAAACCAACCCGGCTCCCGGGTGTCCGGGGTGATTGGGAAGCCGGAAAGATTGCGCTCAAAGCATTTGCCATGATGGTGCGACGGGAGCGCGTCGTGAAGTACCAGCTGGTAGCAACGGCAGTCGTGGTGGCTGCCGGGTTCTGGCGAGGATTTGGTCCCGGACAGTGGTTGTTCGTGGCAATTTTCGCTGGATGGCCAATCTACGCCGAGATGAATAACGCAACCCATGAGGCTACGGGGACGCGTATCTCGGCGAAGCCTGACCACGGGGTAGGCGTGATCAAAGATAAGGCGGCGGGAACGGTAGTCGTTCCCACGCTGATCGCGTTGTTCATTGCCCTGCCAGTCCTGTTTCTGTCGGCTCCCGGATGGTGATACCCGGGAGCATGACGGTCCGTCTGGGCTGTCCCGTGGGTGCGCGAGCGCCTGCGGGACAGCCCCCTAGCATTAGTAGTTTTTAAGCTGGCGCTTGAGTTCGGAACGTGAGCGTAGATC
>DATAMV010000143.1:0-1766 GCA_036266515.1 Candidatus Saccharimonadia bacterium | reverse complement strand
CACACCGGCGGTGTCGGCAATGTTGTTGGTGGTAACGTCATCGTAGCCGCGCTCGTAGTAGAGGGAGCTCGCGGCCACCAAGATGCGCTGGTAGCGCTGGCGGCTGCGGGCTTGCTGAGGGACATTGCGGCCATCGGGAGCGGCGGGTGTCACGGTTTTTGGCCTTTCTATAGGGTATACTGATCATATGATAGCGACTCCACAGAAATACCTCAATTTCTTGAGTTACCTGACAACCGTGTTTGACGGGGTGGAGGACTTGATTGCCCTCTTAGAGTACCGGGATAGTGAGTACGTGCTCGTGCTGGCCAATGAGCCGTTCGCGCGGCAGGCTGGGCAGATGGTGGAGCGGCTGCAAGGCAAGTTGATGCGCGAGGTGCTGTCACCAGAGCAGTTTGTGATTGCCGGCGAGCACTATGACAAGGTGCGGCTGGAGCGGAGCGAGCAACAGTTTGAGTATGCTTGGCCTGACGGTCGGCAAGTAGCCGTGACATGCTACCCGGTTGAGAACGCACTGGGCGAGCCGGTGTATCTGGTGTCGATCGCACGGGACGTGAGCGAGCTGCGACGGGAGCAGGCGCGGCGTGAGGAATTGGAAGCGCAGGTGGAGCTGCTTGCGGCTACGGTTTCGGCGCGCGAGACGGTATTGGTGGTGAATGCGGCCGGCGTGGTGGAACTGGCGACCGGGGACTGGTTTGGCGGCAGCTCGGCAGCGCTGGTGGGCCGGGGGTTTGACGAACTGGTGCGGCTGCTAGACGGAGCGACGTTTGCGCACCTCTCCCCTACCCTGCCGGCTAACGGGCGGATGGTGTCTGTGGAGGCGCAGGCCCTGCAACCGGATGGTGAGGCTGTGGCGGTAACGTGCGAGCTACGGCGCCAGCGCGGCAAGGGCGTGGCCGAGCCGCGGGTAGCGGTGGTGGTGCGAACGGCTCCTATAGACTAGAGGTTACGAAAAAACGCTAATGCCTCTTCCATTATGAGGAAAAATCTGTTATAATGCTTATGCTATCCGGAGTTAATTACTGCATTCGGGGCCGCATGAATGGCAAGCGGGGACCGGGTGAGATCTTCGCCCAGAATGAGGGTGGCATGGCAGTCAAGCACTGCGTGGCCTAATAGGTTGCGAAGTGCAAGTGCGAGCAGGTTTGTTGCGTGCGCCTTAAGGACACTCACAACAAACTTCAGCATCTGGTTCGCCTTTGTCAAGGCTAATTGGATGTCTGGGTTTGGGATGTGCATGGTTGTATTGTAACTCCAGCTTAACTTAATGTTTGAGACTTCGTCTCATAGAGTACGGTTGTGCGGGGCCGTTAACGAGGAGGGGCCGCATTCCCTTCGCTCGGTGAACTCACCCAAGGGCCATGGGCCCGGCATTGGCCTCCCTTAAGCGCTTTTACTCTGGCGTGGGGGGCCAAGACTCAGGAATAATATGTTTGATTATCGCTATGAAGCTGAACAGTGGCTGGATCAAGAGCGTCGCAAGCTAATTGCTAAGCGCCGCCATCTGAAGCCGTTTGTTGGTGCCCGTGGCTATCCGCATTTTGATTCGACAATACAGCTCAAAAATCATGAGCAAGTAGGGAAGCTTCAGCAGGCTCTGGGGCACGCTCCTACCTTGGGGGCGTGGGGATTTTTTCCTTTTGTGCGTACGGATTTGCGCAGCCGGCGTTTTCGAGACAATCCGCCTGCCCCTGAGCTTGACGAGCAAGGGGTGATCCATAGGGATCAAAAGAAATATCCTCATATTAAAAATCGGCCGATTATGT
>DATAMV010000142.1:0-2729 GCA_036266515.1 Candidatus Saccharimonadia bacterium | reverse complement strand
GGCGGGGCAATGGCTCGGGATTCATACTCAGCCCTCAGATAATCACCGGGGTCGGCCTTCTGGTCGAGGGCGCTCTTGGTCCTCGCATCCATGGCGGCTTGAAGTGTGCTAGACAAATCCCCGGCGTGCCGGAGGTTTTCAGAACGGTTCTGCTCCTGGTCACCGTAGATGCTGCCCTGCGTGGCATACTTGTCGAGTTCGGCCTGAATCCATGCGTCTAGGGCGCTCTGCCCGGTGGTAATGTCGAACTGGCGAGCACTTTCAGCCCGGTCTTTGTCTTGGGTCTCATTCAGCACCCGGTCGGCGGTTTGCTCCGGGGTCTCAATGAATTCATCAGGACCGGGAGGAACATAGGGGAGTACTTGGTCAATATAGGGCGACCAACCCGGCTGGTAATCTGCGGCCCATTTACTGAAGGCCAACAGAGTCCTTTCGCTCCACTTGTTGTCTCCGGCGGCTATGTCAGACGGGTCCGGCTCCCCGTACTTGGCTGACAACCAAGTGGGGCTGATGATCTCCAGCACCTTATCCCGGTTACCGTGAGCCCATTCGGAGGCCATGTACTCAGCAAGGATTTGCCTCCAGTAGGCGTTGGTACCTTTCCCTCCGGACCAAGTGCCTCCTTCGTTAGGCACAAAACCGGGCTTATTCACAGGGGAAGTAATAGGCGGCATTTAACGACTCCTCTTGTACCGGGTGCGGATATCTACCATACTCGATGGCATCTTGTTTTTGTTGTTAGTCGGGGAAAGCCCTTGGGCTAGCCCCCTCCGTTGCAATTGGTAGATTTCCATGGAGGTAAGCCCTCGGCTCGCCGGCGCCGGGGTATCGTTGAGGCCGTAGTCGAATGTGCTGGGGCCTCCCGTCAAACCACCAATGTTACCGCCTCCGGTGTTGAATTGTCTAGGGGATAGGCGATCCTCGGCAAGAGTGGGGGCGATGCCGGAACTGGCGAGGACTTCTTGAGGATCTCGAGCCGTAGCGCGGGGAGTGTAGGTACCACCACCCGCGGGTGTGAGGGGTTCCAATGCAGCCGGGTTCATATTGTAGGGCTGAGGAGCCTCAGCCGGGATTGTACCCTTTATACTTGCGGCGAAACTACTCAGATCCGTCTTCGGCTTCCGGCCACTAAGCCCCATCCCAGAGCCGAGCTGGTTGAACGTCCCCCGGTCACGTTTCTCATTGGCAGCATTCAGCGCGGTTGCCATGTCGATGGCCCGCTGAGTTGGCAAATCTTCCATGGCCGCGAGATCTTTAATCCGGCCTACATAATTCGTATACTTCCGGTCAGCTTCAGCAGCCTTTTCCTTCTCCGAATTCAGATACGCCGTAGCCGCATCATTGCCGCTGCCATCTATCCCGGCCGTCTTGCGCTTGGATAGCCTATCCATAGCATCTTCGGCGTTCAGGGCCCGCTCAAGAATCCTAGTCGCCACCGGGTCTAAGGTGAACTCATTTGTCTTGGGGTCGTAGACCTCCATGCCCTTGTCAGTACGCATGATGGTATTGGGACTTTTGCTGACATAATCATCCAGTTCCGCATAGGCGGCATCCGAGAGGTCCCAGTAATACGCTATATCCGCGTCGTAAGAGCCAGTTGCACCGGGCACGGAATCACCTCCATAGGGCTTACTTCCAAGGACGCCGAAGCTGCCCTTTCCAGTTTTCGGGTCATAGGGCGCCTGACCGTAAGTACCCTCACCCCACGGTGCCCAGCCGGAACCACCGTAGACAGCCTGAGCCGCCGTGCGAACGTTGGTTTCAGGGTCGAGCCGCTGGGAAGTATTTAGACCTTCCCCCAATCCGCCGTCGTTGAGCTGAAACAGCCCATACCCACCGGAGTTGGAAATAGCATTCGGGTTACCGCCGGATTCGCCCTGAAGGACATAGAGGGCTTTATCTACATCCTCCGGCTTAAAGTACCGGGAGACAAGGGAGCGCCACTGTTCGACGGATGAGCTGTAAGCCATCAGATTATCCCCGTGAGAATTGCACTGGCTCCCGGAGAAGCCGTGCGAGCTGTAGTGGATGCCCTTCGAGGTGCAACTGGCGGTTTGGGCTCATCGGTAACGGCTTCAGCTCCGGCCTTTTTCTTTATCAGTTGCTCCATGTCGTAACTGTACTCAATAGCCATCTTAATGGCTATATCCACCGGATGGACGGCCATAATCTCATCCGGCGGCACGGCAGCGTCTTGCAGCTTCTTCATGATCTCCCCGGCGGTGTCGCCTATCCACTTAGCCCACAGTTCGGGTTCGCCCCGGAGGTCCATGTACTCAATGATTGATTCCAATTCAGACTGCTCCGCGTACAGAAATGGTCGGCCATCAGGAGGGGACAAAGCCGTCACGGCTCTATCAATAAGGGTGGCCCCCCACTCGGCGACTTCCTCAACCGAAGCTTCGACTTGAGAGATGAAGCTCATACCGTTCCCCCTTGGGCCATAGCGACGGCTTCGCCTAGCCTATTTTCCGGCATCGCATCACCGGGGAGCGGCCCTGGGGCTCCAATGGGAGGAGCGGCCTGACCCCCGCCCTGTTGCTGTGCATTAGCTTCTGCCATGACCTCGGGGTCGACTCCGCCTTCTTTTGCTGCCGCCGGGCTGCTTTGCATGATGGCTGCGAGCAACGCAGGATCGGCTGCTTGTGTCATCTCCGGGCTAATCGCCGGGGTGCCCTTCTGGGCTACCTTGATGTTGAGCCGCTCACTGACCTTAGACGTAATCGTGC
>DATAMV010000141.1:0-1534 GCA_036266515.1 Candidatus Saccharimonadia bacterium | reverse complement strand
CTGGGGTTGCGTAGAAGTCATCCTCCAGCGTCCAGGTTATGGGCACGAGGCTATTATTTGCGGCGCTGGCCGGTGACGAGAAGTCCCGTACGACGTAGCAGCCGGTCAGCAGGGCCTCACCACTTGCGGGCACAGTGTTCGAAGGCACGCTCTCCAAAGCCTGCCCCGCGTCATTGTTGATAACCGTGGTGACTTTGTACCGGTAGCCTCCCGTATTGCAACTCACGGTGTCCTGGAACGTGGTCTGAGTGCCAGGACCGGGGGTCACCAGCGTAAACGCGCCTCCGGCCGCCGACCGATAGATTTTGTACTGCACAACCTGGCCGAAGGTGGGGGCGATCCAGCTCAGATCTATAAGCCGCGGCGACGCTTCTTCTTGCGTGATGGACAAATTCCTCGGGGGACGTGCGTATGAGTTGGCGGTGTCATGGGTAATGTCGCTGTTGAGACCTCCGCCACCTGCGGGCCTCAGCGCGCCTCCGCCACCCGCCGGCCTCAACGCACCACCGCCACCAGCGGGATGCAACGCGCCTCCGCCACCAGCGGGACGAAGAGCGCCTCCGCCACCAGCGGGCCTAAGTGCGCCTGCTTCCCCGCCCGGCCCAATCGTCGTAATGGTGCCCACCACGCTGATCTGCTGCAGATCAACACCAGGTGACGGGCCTACTTCACCTTCAGCTGGTGTGCCGTCCCATTCGTTGTGCCCGTGCATAACGTCAGTGGAGCTGCCGTTGAAGTTGATGTCCAGGCCGGTATCATTCGACCAGAAAAAGTTGTTTACGAAGTCGCTGACGTAGGAATATGGCTGCTCATTTTGTGCGATGGGCGTACCGTTACAATGCGCTCCCACCGGAGTACCCCCGGCAAAGCTTGTACGTTGATACCAACCCGTTTTGGCATAGTCCGGACTACCCAGGCCTGCAGGGGCCGAGCCTTCCGTGAGCGTGGGCAGCGGCTGCTCGGAATAATCCACCACCATCACAGGTTGGCCGAGTGAATTAGGTGGACCGGGCTTTTCCAGAAGATCTACCTGGAAAAGGTAGCTCATACTGGTTTGGACGTTAGGCTTGCAGTTAGGTTCGAAGGTCGGCGTGTAGTCGTTTGGTTTATTCGGCAGGTTGTTGTAGAAGGTTCCGCCATGCGTCAGGCCCAGGGTATGTCCTAATTCGTGCATGAACGTGCCGGCCTTGGTTTGCCATCTGTTGCCGTCGGATGCGGGATTGTTTGGCGGGCCCCAGCCCCCGTAACCCAGCGAGATAACCGAGTTCTGACCACCCACGTCGGAAAATCCGGACATGCTGGTGACCTGCCCGTTCGCCACCGCCAGGTTGGGATCGGTCTTGGAAGTGTACTCAGGGAGGGCGGTTGTGCTGGCGCTTACGGTTATCGTGAATTCGGTTGGCGAGACGATCGTTGCGCAGTAAGTGCCGTTCAAGTTTATGTTGCTGATCGCGAAAATGACGGTGACCCGGCCCGATCGGCATGATTTGTCATTCGCGGTAGCTCCTGTCGGCTGCGACAGTATCTGGGTAAG
>DATAMV010000140.1:0-2205 GCA_036266515.1 Candidatus Saccharimonadia bacterium | reverse complement strand
TTAACGCTCAGGTTCTCCTGATCGGCCGAGGAGTCGTCGGCGTTAATGACAAAGCTGCTGGCCGCCACAACCGGTGCGGCCGAGGCACTAGGCTCATTTGCCTGGCTGGTCGGCGTGGGACTCGCCGACGGCGACGGACTCGACGATGGTGCGTTGGTGTTGTGGCTCATGGCAAACGCCACAATCGCTCCACCTACGATGAGCACCACCAGAACTGCAAGAATAGCTTTTCGATTCATAAGCCTCTCTCCCTAATACCGTAACTATACCATTTGAAGAACCACCAAAAAGTGCTGGCACTCGGGGCATGTATCTGGCACAATCTTCCACATGCGTCAAACCACCAAGCTTAGTCTCCTCTTCGGTGCCCTTTTGGCCGGTATTGCGCTCGGGTACACCGGCGCGGGTG
Source organism: Candidatus Saccharimonadia bacterium (assembly GCA_036266515.1). Lineage (GTDB taxonomy): Bacteria > Patescibacteriota > Saccharimonadia > UBA4664 > UBA4664 > UBA5169. Next base: position 1,796 of record DATAMV010000140.1, on the reverse strand, counting down.
TGCCGGGTGCGGTGGTGGCGGGGGTAGGGGTGGCCGCGCTGGTGCTGGGCCGCAGCCGCGTAGCTTTGGGCGCCGGCATGCTCGCGGCCCTCACGCTCGGCCTATGGTGCCACGGCGTGTGGGCCCACAACCGCGCCGAGCTGGCCGCACTTATCGGCCAAAAGATCACCGTCACCGGCGCCGTGGCCGACGACCCCAGCACTGGCGCCACGGGCCAGGTCGATTTCAAGCTTGGCGAGCTGGTAGCGGACGGCCGCCGCCTGCCCGGCACGCTGAGCGTCCACAGTTATCCGGTGCGGGTGCAGCGCGGCTACCGGCTCGAGCTCTCCGGCAAAGTCAAAGCTGGCTACGGTACAGCCGTGGCCGAAATTGGCTTTCCCAAGATTCAGGTGCTATCAATGCAACAATCTTGGCTTGAGCGTTTGCGCCAGCGCTTCTTCGCCGGCATCCGCACTGCCCTGCCCGAACCCATCGCCTCGTTTGGGCTGGGCCTGCTCGTGGGCATCCGTGCGCTCATACCCAAGCCTATGCAGGCCCAGCTCGCGCTCGTCGGCCTGTCGCACCTCGTGGCGGTCTCGGGCTATAACCTCACCATCATCGTGGCGGCCGTCGACCGCCTGTTCAAGCGCGCTGGCCGCGGCGTATCCCTGGCGGTATCGCTATGGCTGATCGCCGGGTTCCTAGTGGTCACCGGCGCCAGTGCCTCGATCGTGCGCGCCGGGCTGGTGAGTGTGCTCTCGTTGCTAGCCGGCTTTTACGGCCGCCGCTTCAATCCCATCACGCTCATTCTGATCGCGGCGGGGGTCACCGCAGCCTTCGACCCCGGCTACCTCACCGACCTCGGCTGGCTCCTATCGTTTTTGGCATTCTTTGGCATCCTAGTGCTGGCACCGGCAGTGGAGGCTCGGCTCGGTCATCCCAAATCTGTAGTGATTCGCCTCTTTATCGAATCGTTCGCAGCCCAAATTCTCACGTTGCCGCTTATTCTCCTCTTCTTTGGCCAACTTTCAATTGTGGCTCCCATTACCAATTTATTAATTCTCCCCCTCGTGCCACTAGCTATGGCGGTGAGCTTCGTGGCCGGAATGGCCGGCATGCTCATCCCAGCCTTTGCGGGTTGGCTAGCCTGGCCGGCCATGCTGGTGTTGGGCTTTATTACCAACATCATCGGCCAATTCGCCGCGCTGCCTTGGGCCGGCCGTACCGACCAGATCAGCTGGGCAGTAATGCTCGTAATGTATGCACTCATTTTAGTAGGTACCTTGGCTCTCAAGGGCGCAAATAAACGCCGGGGTCAATCTGAAAAGCCCTCACCACACTTGCTCGAGCCGGTCCATTCCTAAACCTGTACAAACAACATATTTTATGATAAAATATGCAACACCCGCGACACGAGTGTCCGCGGCCGTCGGAAGGACCCTTCATGCCCATCAAGCCTTGGGAAATCGTCGTTGTGGTGGTGATCATCGCGATCATCGCCGGCGTCTCCGCCATCGCCCGCGCGGTTCGCAACCGCCGGACCCGGGTCGAGCCGAGCGACGAGGAGTAAGAACGGACCTTTCCGTGCCAATTCGGGCCGGTCGGACGCAGCGCGCGTCCGACCGGCCCCTGTGCTTTTTTAGTCAACGAAGCCATTATTTACAAATTAAAGAACTTATGGTAAAATATATAGCTGTCCGTGCATGTCACGGGTACCCAGGGAGGTTATATGCCTGAACAGGTGAGACTCGGCCTCGTAGCCGTCGGTGTCATCCTGCTGTTCGCGTCTGCCTGGTGGGCTGGTGCCCGCCTCGATG